>CBEVTG010000197.1:0-4688 GCA_965552745.1 uncultured bacterium | reverse complement strand
GCGTCCCGGCTGCTTCCAACGCAGAATGAATGGAAGAGCGTATCCGATGATGTAAGTGGGCATCGAAAGCCAGATGCCCATCACCAGAATATCAACGAACTCCCAGAAATAAGTAAGAACACTCAACAGAACCCCTTGGATGATGAGAAGAAGATGAGGGGTCGCATAGCGGGGATGTAGCCGGGTCAGGATTCTCGGCAGGAAACGGTCCTTTGCCATGGCGAAGGGGAGTCTCGAATTAACCAGTAGCTCTCCGCTGAATATAGCCAGCAGCGCGACCTGGGCTGCAACCACCAGGCCGAAAGCAAGCCAGGGACCACCAATGGTAAGGGCGGCACCGGCGAACTCAGCCGTTCCCCACTGATCCCAGGAAGGGTTGGCGCCCAGGGCGACGAGGAGCGGGAAGACGTACACCATGGCGGAGAGGGGCAGCATGAGCACCAGGATTTTCGGGTAGCTCCGTTCGGTATCCTCGATCTCCTCCCCTGCGTAGGCGAGCCCCTCGTACCCCGAGTAACACCAGATCCCCCAGATCAGAGCGTAGGTCAGCGCTTCTGAGAAAGTTGTTCCCTCGGGAATCCACTGCTGCAAGGACGAAAAGCTCACCTCAGACCAACCCACAAGGACCAGCGCCACCAGCGGAACCAGAACCACTCCGGTCAGAGCAACTGAGAACTGCCCCACCGCCTTGATGCCACAGATATTCAACCAGGTACAGGACCAGATGACGATGAGGCATACGATCCAGCTCATCCAATGGGGTGGTTCCTTATAGATCAGCGTTACGAGGTATGCAGCTATCAGCGGAGGATAGATGGCGGAGTCGAACAACCAGGTGAGCCAGTCGAGCCAGGACAGAAAAAAGGCCCAGAAGCGTCCGAGGGTCTCCCGGTACCAGAGGTACTGTCCACCTTCTTGCGGTATGGCCGCGACCAGCTCGGCAGTCACCAGCGCGTAAGGGGCGCCCCATAGGAACGCCATCGCCACCAGAGCGAGAATGGCGAGCCCTGGACCCGCCAGCGGGAGCATTTCCTCTATTCCGAAGGGCCCCCCGCAGACGAGGCAAAACATGACAGCGAACAGGCCAATCGGCTTCAGTCCGCGGCGCAGCTTCGGGGGATCAGCTCTTTCGCCCGACAA
Source organism: uncultured bacterium (assembly GCA_965552745.1). Classification (GTDB taxonomy): domain Bacteria; phylum Acidobacteriota; class Polarisedimenticolia; order JAPUKU01; family JAPUKU01; genus JAPUKU01. Next base: position 3,548 of record CBEVTG010000197.1, on the reverse strand, counting down.
CCGCGGCATCTCGCTGTCTGAAATAGAGAACAGAATTCCTTTCGTAAGGAGACAGCCCCGTTTTCGGTCCCCCATTCAGCTCTTGATTGATCGCGCGGAGCAGCTCGTCTCGATCTTTCGGCGGTGTCAGTGAAAACTCGAGCCATTCGGCTAGTGCTTCCTCGATGTCGCGACCCCTGGCGGAGATCACTTCAGCTCCTGAAAGGCGGAACAAGGACTGAAGCTCCGTGAAACCGAGACAACGGGTATGAGAGCGATCGCAGAGTCGTTCGTAATGATTGTACTGCGCGGCATCCGACTGCTCCGGAACGACAATGTCGACGACTATGAGGTGGCCGTCCGTCTTGCAGACCCGGGCCATTTCCGCCAGGACCGGCTTCGGATCTGCAAAGTGATGGAACGCATAGCGTGATGACACGATGTCGAATGCCTCATTCTGAAACGGTAACATTTCAGCGATGCCCTTCTTAAACGTGATATTCGTAATCTCATGTCTTTGGGCGAACTCTTTTCCTCTCTCCATCATCGCGTCGGTTGCATCAAGCCCTATGACGGTCGATACGTGGGGAGCAAGCGCGCGGGCGAACTCGCCCGTTCCAGTGGCCACGTCGAGTACCGCGGAATCGCCCGACATGGGTAAATCGGCCAGCATCCACGCAAGCCCCTCTTCATCCGCGTAGGTATTACCTTCGCTCGAAAATCCCTTCGACTGGCGTTTGAATGCTTCCCGGTTTCTCTGCAACGCGTCCATGTCTCTCTTCTCCTTACATCAGTGCCCACGCCTGAGCCCGCCGGATCCGGAGGATGGCTTGATTTGCGAAAGGTTAAGTATAATCGAGTAACCGAGGAGAGTGACGTCATGAAAGTAGCCGTGGTTCGTGAGGTGCGCAAACCCGTACAGCTCGAAGAGCGGCCGCGCCCGGAGCCGGGACCGGGCGAGATCCTGGTCCGTATCCGGGCCTCCGGCATCTGCCATTCCGACCTGCACATCCTGGATGGTGAGATGCCGCTTCAGCGCCCGCTGCCGCTCGTCGTCGGGCACGAAGGGGCGGGCACCGTGGAGGCGCTGGGACCGGGGGTGAAGGCGTGGAAGGTAGGGGATCGGGCCGGCATTCCCTGGATGCGATGGGCTTGCGGCGAGTGCCGTGAATGCATCGAGGGCTGGGAGCCCCTGTGTTCTAGGATGCGGGGAACGGGATATGACGAGGACGGCTGCTGGGCGGAATACGCGGTCTGTCCTGCGTCGTTCGCGGCGCGGATCCCGGAAGAGCTGCCGTGGGAGCAGGCTGCCCCGGTTCTCTGTGCGGGTGTGACTTCGTACAAGGCGGTCAAGCTCTCAGGGGCCCGCCCGGGCCGCACGCTGGGAGTTTTCGGCATCGGGGGGCTTGGGCACCTGGGGCTTCAGTACGGAAAACTGGCGGGGGCGCGGGTCGTCGCGGTCGACGTACATGCCGCGAAGCTCTCACTCGCCGAGGAACTCGGCGCAGACTCCTGCGTGGACGCCTCTCAGGGTGAAGTACACCGCACGATTCGCAAACGGGGCGGTGTCGATGACGCCGTGGTTTTCGCTACCTCCGTGCGCGCGATCCGGGATGCTATGAAGTCACTGAAGCCGAACGGCTCGGTTGTGGTGGCGGCTCTGCCCCCTGGTGAGGTGCCGTTGCGCGCCCACGATCTCGCCGACCGCGGTCTGCGTTTGATGGGTACGGCACTGGGCACCCGGCAGGATCTGGTGGAAGCGCTGGATCTCTCGGCCAGCGGAAGGGTGAAGGTGAGGGTCGAAACCTGCAAGCTGGAGGACGCAAACACCGTCCTGAACAGCATGCGCGAGCACAGCCTCGAAGCCGCCCGCAAAGTGATCCAGTTCTGAGGCTGGGAACGTGGGCGTCGCCTACCTCTGCGACTGAAGATACGGTTCCAACCCCTGCTGTTTGATCTGTTCGAACTGCGCTCGGATCCAGTCGGAGTGCTTCCGCTCGCAGTCGAGCATCGTTCTGAGCATTTCCCGGGTCTCATGATCGACGTGTGAGTCGCAGCAGTCGAGGGCGTTTTGCATTGACGGAATCAGAGTCTCCTGGACCTGGTAGTCGCAGCTCAGCATCTCTGGTACATCACGCCCGATCGACAGCTTCCCATGATCTTCCGCGGCCGGCATGCCATCCAGGGCCAGAAGGCGCTTCAGCATGGCCACCGACCGGTACGTCTTCTCCAGAGTTTCAGCCGCATGAAATTCGTGGAGCTTCGTGATCCCCCAGGTTTCGAGCATTCGAGAGTGATAGTAGACCTGTGTGATGGCCGATAGCTCGATCTTGAGGACCTCATTGAGGCTCGCCACGACCTTCTCCCGAGATAGGGTCAGGCCATCCCTGACCCTGCGGCCGGACCCGTCCTTGCCGGCGCCCTCCCGCTCGACCTGATCGAGCTGCTCTCGCAGCCAATCGGTGAACGCCTGTTCCGCTTTGAGGATGCCGGTCAACAGGTCGTACATCTTGAGATCTCGGCTCAACTCACTGCGCGTAGAGGCTTCGCGCAGATCGGACATCAGTTTCTCCTCCAGAGCCAGGTCCGAACGCAGAATCTCCCGCACGTCGTGGCCGACATGCAGCTCGGAGGGGGCCCTAGAGGCCGGTTTGTCTCCCAGATCCAGAATTCTGTCGAGCACCGTGTCAGAGCGGCGCATCTTGTCGAACCATTCGCCGTGGTAGCGCGAGGCCAGCTTGAACGCGCCCAACGTCTTCAACAGGGACGAGTGGAAGAAGAATTGTGTGATGATTGATAGAGACGTTCCGAGGACCGAGTTGAGACCGGCGACGGAGTCGGGATCTCTGCGGGGACCACCGTGTGACATCATGCAAACTCCTTTCTTTGAGAATAGTTCCGGCCTCTCCGCCGCGTCAAGAGGTCCGGAACCCCCAACGCTTGAACCGAACCTGAAATCAGGCTACGATTTCTGGAATTGCGTCGGCCAGGCGTGTCCGGGCCCTGTACGTGGCTGGCAGGCTGAGGACATGAGCGATGAACCGTAATCAACTTGTGGGGGGCTTTCTACTCCTGCCATGGGCCGGCCTCTGTCTGGTCACGGCCTATTGGATCACGCAGATCGACATCGTCGCCGATCCGGGCAGTGATCCGCATGTGGATCTGGCTCGATCTGACCCGGCCACCCCCGAGGGTCATAGCTCGTACGAACCGGGTGTGGACTATGTGGCGCCCGACGAGATCGAGGTCGACCGCGCTCCGAATCTCCGGTTCGGGCCGTACAGCCGAAAGGACGCGTTTGCGAACGATTTTTCCGTTGAGCGTGCGGCTGCGTTCATCGACAAAGTATCGCTGACCTGGGGCACGAAGTACGGCTGCGTCACCTGCCATACCAATGGCTATTACATGACCGCGCCGAAGACCCTCTTCGGGGATCGACCGGCTTTTCAGGAGCAGTTCATACGGGTCCTCGGGCCCGTCGAGGACGGTGGCCTCAGCGTCGAAGGGCCGATTGCCATCTGCCCACGCTGATGCCCCAAGATAGACGAATCGTATTGCGTCTGACGAAT
>CBEVTG010000196.1:0-4705 GCA_965552745.1 uncultured bacterium | reverse complement strand
TCGATCGTCGCTGCAAGACCCTGCTCCAGCGGGGTTGTGGAGTATCCCAGGACACGCTCGGCGCGGGCACTGGAGTAGGCCCAGTCGTGCGTGTAGATCCCCACCTCGTCGGGCGTGATCTCGGGTGGTTTTCCCGTCAGGCGAGCTCGCCAGATCTGCAGGCGGCCGACCAGGCGTGCCATCCAGGCAGAGATGGTGCGCCCGGGTGCGGGTGTACCGGTGATTTGTGCCACGCGTGCGAAGAGCTGATGCAGCGACACATTTTCACCGCCGAGGATGAAACGGTCACCCGCCCCGGCAAACTCGAAGGCCCTCAGATGTCCCCGCACGACATCATCGACATAAGCCAGGCACCAGCGTCTCTCTCCGCCCGCGATCAGTCCGGGAAGTCCCTCCTGCAGGTGGCGGATGAGCACCTGCCCGACGAGATTTCCCTCGGTGCGTGGGCCCGGGCCGTAGAGTACGCCCGGGTAGAGCGTGACGATCGGAAATCCATCCGCGGCCGCCTGGCGCGCCACGATGTCCGCCTGCCGCTTGGTGTCGGCGTACGCGTTTCCGGGTTCGAGACTGTTACGCGGCGTGTCCTCGTCGTGAACCGCGCCGTCGGTAGGCCCCAGCGCCAGAAAAGAGGAGGTATAGATGAAGCGCTCGATCCCTCCCCGGCGTGAGGCCTCGATCAAAGTGTTCAGACCGTCCACGTTGATCCGTGAGAATTCTTCACGGCGCGGCATCCAGCGCTGCACCACGGCCGCCATGTGAAACACGCGGTGGCAACCCTCGAGAGCGCGGGCCACCTCGGAGGGATTGGTGAGCGACGCCAGACGGACATCCACGCCGGGGGGCGCCTCGCCCACATGAAGATCGCGCCGCACGAGCAGGCGCACACGGTGGCCCGCGGAGACGAGGCCGCGCACCAGTGCCTGGCCCAGGTATCCGCTGCCGCCCGTGACGAGGATCATTCCTGTGCCTGCCGGCCGTTCACTCCCCGGTCCGGCCGCGTCACCGCGAGCTGCTCCGCCAGAGCCACCTTCCAGTCCCGGGGCTTGCGTGAACTGATCGACTGGTAGCGGGCGGTGGATAGAGCCGAGTACGGAGGGCGGCTCGCCGGGAGGCCCAGATCTTCCCAGCGTACCGGCACCCGCTCGAACTCGCCTTCGAGACCGGCCACCTCGGCAACCTGACAGGCGAACTCGAAGCGATTGCACTCTCCTGCGTTCACGAAGTGGATCAACCCCCGCACGGAACTCTCGGCGAGCAGAACGAGTGCCTGGGTGAGATCGGGGATGTACGTGGGAGAGGCGACCTGGTCCGTGACGCCGCTCAGTCTGTGTCGTGTGCGGGCTTCCTTCAGTACATGCTCGACGAAGTCGCCGCCCCCGGGGCCAAAGAGCCAGCTCGTGCGCACGACCACGGCCTCGGGAAGCTCCTTCAACACTCCGTGCTCTCCCTCCAGCTTGCTGGCGCCGTACTCGCAAATGGGCGAAGGTGTATCGTCTTCCTCGTACGGTGATCGCTTGCGGCCGTCGAACACCTGGTCGGTGCTGACATGGACAAAGCGTGCCCCTACCTCGCGACAGGCTCGCGCGGTGTTAGCGGGTCCCTCGGCGTTGACTCGCCGGGCTAAATCCGGCTGCCGCTCGCAAAGATCCACGCCGGAAGCGGCGGCGCAGTTGATCACCAGCGTGGGTTCGAGGCGCTCAAACTCTTCTCGCATGCGGAAATAATCGGTGATATCGATCTCGGCACGCGTGGCCGCGATGGTGGCTGGATACAGACGCGAGAGGGTCGTCTCCACCTGACGGCCGAGACGACCACCGGCGCCGAGGATGAGAGGAAGGGAGAATAGGGAACTCATTGCCGGCTTCCGCCCCCGTTCAGCGCATGCCCTGCTGCATGTCGAAGAGTTTGCCCACGCCCCTTAGATTGACGAGAAAGCGGATTTCGCGCTCCTCGGAACCTACAAAGTCACGATCCTGGAATTCGAGGAGGAAGCCACAACACTGGGTATTGTAGCCGATGCGGTAGCGCTGATTCTGGATGTGGGAGTTCGCGATGTCCCAATCGATCTCGGTAGCGAGGGCGAGCTTCTGGCGGAATATGGCGGTCCCGGCCAGCAGGCTCACCTGGCTCCGGTTCTTCGCTGGCCCGGTTGTTGGATCATTCGGATCAAACTTCGTCGGATCAAACTGCGCATTCTTGCTGACGTTGTTCAGCACCCAGTTCAGGCTGAGGATGTGCGGGTGCGACCGTAGATCGGCGCTGATCGTCGTCTGCTCCACCGTGTGGCGTAGGATGTCGTAGCGGGCCGTCAGGTTCATGGAGTGCCAGGCGGTCGGGTTGACACGAACCGACAGGGCCACGGGGGAAAAGGGGGAACTGTCGACCTCTTCTTTAAACTCGAGACGCTGGTTGGTGGGATCTTCCGGATCAAAGTCAAAGTTATAAATCTGGCTCAGCGTCACGGTTGCGAACTCGACGGCTGTGCCGGCCACTCCGGCTTCCTCTTCGTCACTCTGGGCCGCGGGTGAGAGGGCGGCGATATCTTCAGCCGTATGGGGATCGGGCGCCAGACCCGGCAGAGGGATTCGCCGCGGCAGGGCCAGTCCGGAGCTGACGGGAGTCTTGGAACGCAGGGCGAACCAGCGCGAGGTGAGCGAATAGGTTACCTGGTTGAGATCACCACTCACCACATCCACTTCGTCAAACCGTGGCACGAATAGTGTGTCGTCGAAGCCGGTGAGGTCGGTGCCAGTCTCTGCCTTTTCCGCAGTGCCATGGATGTCAGCGGCTACACGGCTGTAGGTGATCCTGGGTTCCAGAACATTCTTCAGGCGCGACGAGAATCCCCAGTCCGGTGTGTCCCAGATCCGAGAGAACGAGGGGCCGATGATCTCGAGCCCACCTCGAAAGAGACCGCGGCGCAGCGGGTCGTCGATGGCCGTTCCGGATACGGACGGATCACGCTGTTTCGTGTAATAAGTCTCGCGCAACGAAGCTTCCGGCGTGATCTGCAGCCACCCAGCGGGGCGCCACGGCACGCGGATCTGTGGAAAGACATCATAGCGTCCGTAGGAAAAGTCACGGTCCAACGAGGCCGCGCTGGTCTGGAATCCCAGAAAGAAGGGAGAATTGCCGAGCTGGCGGCTGCGGCCGCGGAGCTCGATCTCCGGCCTTCGCTCCTGTGTGAGGATCTCGGTAGGGGAGAGCACCTGCTCGAGCTGCTCGCCCCGGATGTTAAGTGTGTAATAGGACCAGGCGCGCGAGAGGTCGAGCCTGGAAGCTGTGGTGCTGGTCGTGGCGACGCGCGGATCGCGCTCGAAATCCAGGTAATAATCAACGTCACTCACCTTGTTCACATCGGCGAGCAGCTTCCAGCCGTGATCGAACGGTTGCTCCGTCAGCAGCCGATACCGATACCGCTCTCCCCTCGGTTCGCCGGTGACTGAGTCTTCGGTTTTCTCGTCGATGTAATAGCCGGTGAAACGTAGTCTCCCGTCCTCGGTTGGCAGCCAGCGCGTCTCGGCCCCGACCCCCAGGCCGTCTTTGTCGTAGTAGTCAGCATAAAACGTGGTATCGAAGTTGCGCGCGGGCGCCCAGAAATAAGCGGAGTTGAACACGAATCCACGCCGTTGCGAGTATCCGACCTGTGGCATCAGGAAACCCGAGGCCCGATCCTCTTTGACGGGCCACAGCATGTACGGCGTGTACAGGATGGGCACTCGGCCGACGCGGAACGACACGTTCCTGAGGTGAGCGTAGCCGTCGATCTCGATCGTCCCCCGGCCGATGCGGAACGACCAGTAGGGTGTCGGCTGGGTGCAGGAGGTGAGCGTCGCTTTTTCGATCCGGTAACGGTTTTCTCCTATCTTCTCCAGGCGCTCCGCCTCTAGGATGAGGTCCGGATCCAGCTCTCCTTGCGCGCCGTAAACGGTCGACAGCCGCGTTTCCAGATTGATCTCGATCCGATCTCCCGTGAGAAAGGAGGACCCTTCCTCGAGCACCACGTTCCCCCGAGCGCTGCACTGTTGAGTGTCTCCGTCATACTCGACTTCATCCGCCTGCAGCCTGAGATCCGCGGAGCGAATGTCGACGTCTCCCGAGAAGCGGTACCGGTTGGGGGCCGTCTGCTCGATCGTGTAGGCCCCGACACTGATCGCGGACGCCCCCGGGGCGGCCGTTGAAATGAAAGACTTTTCCGGGTCGGCCGCGGATTCATCGTCCCCTGCGGTCTGAGCCGCAGCGTGCCCGGCCGGCCAGAGGCAGGCAGCAAGTACCGCAAGGGAGAGAGGGACGCGGAACCGGGTATTCATCCGCTCAGTGGAAGTGCATTCCGGCATACGCCACGACGCTGCTGAAATCGCCCGTGACATCGCCAGAAGTGGCGTAGGCGAGGATTTCTCCCGAGCGCGCGCCGAGCTGACGGCAGGCCTCGAGCGCGGCAACAGCCGGGTAAACGCCGCACATCGAGATGCGCTCACGCTTCACCACTTCGTAGAGAGCGGTAGCTTCGACACGCTCCAGCGTCTCGAGCGCCTTGCGATCCTGGCGCTCGGCTACCTCGCGGGATTCATGGTGGGTCATGTCGCTGCTGATCAGGATAGCGGCTGGCTCCTCCAGGGACGAGATTACCCGCGCCAGGGCTGTGCCGAGAGCCTGCAGGTCAGTGATCCGCGGCGTCCCTACACACACCGGAACGATGCGCGCC
>CBEVTG010000195.1:0-4716 GCA_965552745.1 uncultured bacterium | reverse complement strand
GCCTCTCACATTGGGCCGCTGACATCAGGTCGCCCCGAAGGGCGATCGATTTCGGGCTCTGCCGGCGCACGCGCTCCAGGGCCCGACGGGCGGGCGGCTCCCGGCGCTGGTAGTTGAGCACCAGCACGTGCCCCTCGGCCGCCAGGCGCAGGGCGATCGCCAGACCAATCCCTCGTGTAGCGCCGGTTACGATGGTCACGTGAGGACGCTTGCCGGACGTCTTGCGTCTGGCGCGCGAGGAAGTTCCCGTCTTTTTTCGTTTCATGGGGACTCCTTGTTTCCAGTTCAGTAAAACCGCAGAAAGTAAAAAAATGGTATCACGAAGCGGGTCGGATCCGGTGCCGAATCCCGGGCAGCTGGCGCACGGCATGGCCGCGTTGTTTCAGCGCCTCCCGGCATTTAGCCGCTGTAGTTCCGTCTGCGTAGACGGTGCATATCGGCCAGCTTGCCCTGAGCAGAGTCCCGGATGCGGGCACGTCACGCGCTCCGAGCTCGAGCAGTGGTTCGGGCGGTCCGGCGATCTTCTCCCCGACGGCGTAGAGGATCCCCTTGCCCCGCCAGCGGCGCCGGCGGGATCCCGGAGGGAAGCCCCTGCGTCCGCGGCCCGCCACGTCTCCAACGGAAAGGCGCCCGCGCTCACAGGCGGCGCGGTGCAGCGCGAACAGGGATTGTCCTGACGCCTCTTCGAGCAGCTCCATCGAGGCGGTGAAACGCGGGTTGATCTCGAGGATGCGCGGCACACCCCGGTCGAGCACAAAGTCCATTCCATTCAGACCACGGAGATCAAAGGCTTGCGTGGCCGCCTCCGCAGCCCGCTTAAGAGTTCTCCGGGCACGTGACGAAAGCCACTCTTCCGGCGGGCCCAGGAGACTTCCGCCGTAGGCGTGGCCGGGGATCTTCAGGGCCACCGGATCGTGTAGCGCCTGCGAATACCCGAGCACCCGGCACCGGCGACCATCGGCAATAAACGACACCGAACCGGAAACACCGCGAATCTCCGCCTGCAGATAGCCGCGCCACGGCAGCGCATCGATCTGTCCGTGTCCCGACCCCACGTTCCGGATGCGCACTCCCCCTCCACCATGGCGCGGCTTCCATAGCAGCCGGCCTTCCCGCGCCAGCCTCACAGCCGCCACAGGCATGGGTCGTACGGGCTCGGTGAGAGGCCAGGTACGCGGATACGGCACCTCGTGACGATCGAGGAACCGGAAAAACCTGTCGGTGTTTCCAAGCGCACCCACGCTGCGGGCGTTGTTGCCAATCACTCGTGAGCGCTCCTGTAAGCGCGCCAGGAGACGCGGATGGTTTTCCATGCCGCCGGAGAACATCACCGCACCTGGCTCCAGCGCGATGGCTGCGCGAAGGAGCGCCTCCGTTGTCAGAGATCCGGGCACGTCCCGGCCCAGAGCCAGGCAGCGGCAGCACGAAGGATGATCCGTGTCGGCGAAGAAATCGAGCGTGAGGAGCGGACCGCGGTATCCAGAGCGGCAGACGGATGCCGCCAGCGCCCGGGTACTGACGCCGACCAGCAGGAGCGCTCGTGAATTACCCAAGAAGGTGTGTGGCGCGCTCGAAGGCGGCCTGGGGATCGATGACGACCTGCTGATCCGGGTCACGCAGGGCGTCGAGCAGGGCCGCCTCGGTGCGGAACTTGAGATCGCCCACGGCCAGAGGGCCGAGACCGAATACGCCCGGCGCGATCTCCGTACCGTCATCGTGCGGCTTGAGTCCCTCGATGCCGGCCGGAGGCACCGCGTTGACGTCGGCGACGACGCGCGGGCCGCCGAGCTTCTGGAGGGAGGGCTGCGAGAGGAGCTTCACTCCGGCCGCGGCGGTGGCAAGGATCACCTCGACCTCGGCGGCGAGCTTGGCAAACGCCTCTTCCGACCCCGCCTGGCGGGCCTCCACCTGGGTGCCGAACAGACCACGCACCTCATCGACGGCCTCCTGGGCTCCGTCCAGGCGCCGTGATGTCAGAACCACCTGGGCTCCCTCCCTAACCGCAAGAGCGGCTGCCACGCGCCCGACCGTGCCGGTGCCGCCCAGAACCGCCAGACGCCGGCCCTTCAGGCCGCCAAGCCCGTGGTCCTTGCTGGCCTTGCGCACCTTGGCAACCAGCGCCGCCGCCGTAGTAAAGGCACCCCGGGGATCGACCATGACGCTGAGGCGGAAAGGTTCGAAGAACGACTTCTTCGCGGCCTCCAGCATGCGCAGCGAGAGCGACAGGCTGCTTCCGCCAATGAAGATCGCAGTGTGCTGCGCCCCCCTGGGGCCGCGCGAGAACATGGCGTCCTGCACCAGCGGCACGAACTCCTTCTCGCTCACGCCTGAATACGGGATCACCGCATCGAAACCCACGTCGTAAGCCATGTTGACATCGAACGGGCTGACCTGCGGGTCGGCGGAGATCAGGTGCAGGAGATCTTTGCGTTCCATTTGAAGAGAAAAGGCGGCGCGCGGGCCGGAGCGCCAGGCGTTCCGGCCCGCTCTTGCCGCCATGAGAGCAGCGATAGGAATCAGGCGAAGGGGTGCTTCGCGGACTCCTTGCCCTTGAGCACTTCCTCAACCGAGGGCTCGGACTTCATGGCGCGCGCGATCGCTTCCTTGGTCGCCTGGTGGTTGTACTTGTAAATCTTATCCTTGTCCTTGGCATCCCAGTGGATGAAGATGCTCACGATGCAGACAAGCTTCTCAGCCTCGGACTTGGGAATGATGTTGTCGGCGACGCAATCCGCCACCGCCTTGCCGACGGCCGCCTGCGCCGGGCCGAACATCAGGATCGCCTGGTCCGCGCCCTTGATCGTGACCTTGTTCTGGATCATCGTGGCGGGCTTGGCGAGTAGGTTGGGCGTCAGCACCGCGAGCAGCGCTGTGTGCCCAGCGTTCTGGTTCACCAGCGCGTTGCAGAACGCGGTTCCGACCGGGCCATCCTTCTCCCCGATGAGCAGATCGATGTGGGCGATCTCGTTGCCGTCACCAACCAGCGACTCCCCAATCAGCACTCGACTCATAGTCTCTCCTCCTCCAATGCACTCGTGGCCCACCAACCGCACCCGCCAGCCGGGCACGGCAGGGTTCCAGATAAACCGCTATGGAAACAACTGATTGGAAGATTTGTAACACAACGATAGAATCCGGGTCAATGCGCCGGATACGATTACTGGTGAGCGTGACCAATGGCCACGAGGCCGCGGAGGCTATTTCCGGCGGCGCCGACATCATCGACGCCAAAGACCCCTCGAGAGGGGCCCTGGGTGCGGTGGATCCGGACGCCTGGACCGGGATCTGGCGCGCCTGCCCGTACCCAATTCAGACGAGTGCGGCGCTCGGTGATCTGGGCGACCCCCCGCCCGCCGATACCTTGATGGCGGCCGGCATCGAGCCCCCCACATATATCAAGGTGGGCCTGGCCGGGTTTCCTGAACTCAGCTTTGCACAGAGTGCACTGGCAAGATTCACGGCCGACCAGCCCGGCTCAGACCAGCCGGAGCATCCGTCCCCTCTACCCGGCGCTCGTCATGAGCGAGTCCGTTCTGGATTCTCTTCCAGGTTGATCGTGGCTGGCTACGCCGATCACGCACGGGCCAAGTCTCCTCCACCTGAACAACTCCCGGAGCTGGCGCGTGCAGTGGGAGCCAGAGGTTGCCTTCTCGACACTCACCTCAAGGATGGATCCTGTTTGCTCGACTGGATCGATGCCGCTCGTCTGCAACGTTTTGTCGAGGATTGCCACTCCCACGATCTGTTGTGCGCTCTCGCCGGATCGTTGAACGCTGATCACTTTCCCGAAGTGGCCGCCTTCGCGCCCGACCTGATCGGTGTGCGCGGAGCCGCCTGCGACGGTGATCGCGTCGGTGGCCGCGTCACCCGCGCGCGCGTGTTCAGCCTCGCCAACACGCTCGCCGAAGCCTCTGCCGCCTAGCCCTCCCCAACTGCCCACCAGCGTAACCCGCGCTCGATGGAGGATCGGATCAGTCGGCTGGCTCGGACTCCTTGCGATCCTGGATCGCGCGGTACAGGAGGTAGGCACCGATGAGGATGGGGGCGACGGGCCACCAGGCTTCCAGCCAGTCGAGCGAGATGCCGAAGAGGGTGTCGAGGAGCAGGATGAAGCCGACGATCACCAGGATCGATCCGCCGAGCGTCGAACCTTTTATTCCCTTGAAATTGAAATCCTCTGGAAGCTCGATGCCGGAGCGGCCAGCAAGCGCCTCGTTGTATAGCGTGGCCCGGCGCGCGGCATCGATCATGTTGTAGAGCCAGAAGAAAGCCATGAACAGGCCGATCATCGCCTCCAGGGGCCAGAGAATTCCGCTCGACTGTAGCGTGATGAGGCTGGCAACTACGAGAATGTGAACGAACCCTCTCTGGTAGTAGCCGACATAGACCTGCCCCAGCCCTGGCATCATTGACAGCAGGGCCGCTATGGTTGGTGATTTGGCGCGCGGATCCCGTGCCTGCACGCGTGCTGGCTGTACCTGAAGCGGAGGCGCGGTCTGAGTGGAAGTTGCCGGAACACCCTGCTCCAGGCTCTGTCCAGACGCTGGCTGAGTCGTGTTCATGGTTTCTCTCCTTCGTCCGGGCCGGATCCAACCGCCGGCCGGTCCGTATCGTCTTTCTCCTGCATTAACGGGAGACTCTCCAAAAAGGTTCCGAAAGTCTCTCTGGCGGCTTCGAAAGCCTCTCGGGCAGTCCCGAGAGTTTCTCGGGCGGTTT
>CBEVTG010000194.1:0-4721 GCA_965552745.1 uncultured bacterium | reverse complement strand
CTTCCTTGAGGCAAGGGTAAAATTTCTCTAGCGCCTTGCGCAGGGCGTTATCCAGGGCATTGACCGGTCCCTGGCCCTCCGCAACCGTATGCTCGCATGATCCGGCCACCGACACCTTGATGGTCGCCTCCGCCCGCGGCTGTGCTCCCGAGCCAATTTTCTCCACGCTCACCCGGAACCCTTCCAGCTTAAAGAACGGCTTGACCTGGCCCAGGCTCTCCTTGACGAGCAGCTCGAACGAGGCCTCGGCGCCTTCGAACTGGTATCCACTATGTTCGAGATCCTTGACCTGTTCCAGAATGACCCGCGTCTCCGGCCGCTTCTTGTCGAGACACAGTCCCCAGCGCTTCGCCTTGGCGATGATGTTGCTCTTACCCGAGAGATCCGAGACCAGTACGCGGCGTTCGTTGCCGACCGTTTCCGGCTCGATATGCTCATAGGTTCGCGGGTGCTTGAGAACCGCGCTCACGTGGATGCCGCCCTTGTGAGCGAAGGCTGAGCGTCCCACAAACGGGGCCCGATCCGGGTGGTGCAGGTTGGCCATCTCACTCACGTAACGCGAAAGATGCGTGAGATCCTTTACCTTCCCCTTCCGGAGTGCCCGGACTCCCATCTTTAGCTCCAGGTTCGGGATGATCGAGCACAGGTTGGCGTTGCCGCAGCGCTCTCCGTAGCCGTTCACAGTCCCCTGAACGTGGACACATCCCTCTTCGACCGCAGCCAGGGCGTTGGCGACTCCCAGACCCGAGTCGTTGTGGGAGTGGATTCCCAGGGGAGCGTCGATGACCTGCCGGATCGCGCGCAGGACTTCCGTAAGTGAGCGGGTCAACGTTCCGCCGTTCGTGTCGCAAAGCACGATCAGATCGGCACCTCCCTGTTCCGCCGCCTTCAGTGTGGTTTCGGCGTAGCGCGGATTCGCAAAGTAACCATCAAAGAAGTGTTCGGCGTCGTAAATGACTTCCCGGCCCCTCGACTTGAGATAGGCAACCGACTCCTTGATCATGTCCAGGTTCTCTTCCAGAGACACCTCGAGGGCACGGCGGGCGTGCAAATCCCACGATTTTCCGAACAGGGTGACAACGGGGGTTTCGGCTTCCAGAAGGGCGCGCAGATTCGGGTCGCGCGAGGCCTTTATGCCCGACCGCCTCGTGGAGCCGAAGGCGGCCACCCGCGCCCGTTGCCAGCGCACCTCGCGCGCACGCTTGAAGAAGGCAACGTCGCGTGGATTGGAGCCCGGCCAGCCTCCTTCGATATAGGCGACGCCCAGGTGATCGAGACGCTGGGCGATGCGAATCTTGTCCTCGACCGAGAACGACACGCCTTCACCCTGGCATCCATCCCGCAGAGTGGTGTCGTAGATATCAACGTGCTTTGGCCGTAGAACGCGCTTCATGAAATCAGTGATCCTCTGGGGGGATCCAGGACATCATTTTCCTTAATTCTAACCCCACTTTTTCGACCGGCATCTCGCGCTCCCGCCGCCGCAGGGCGTTGAACGAAGGCCTCCCGGCCTGGTTTTCCAGAATCCAGCGCTTGGCGAATTCTCCGCTCTGGATTTCGGCCAGAATCCGTTTCATCTCCTCGCGAACACGCTCATCGATGACGCGTGGCCCGCTGATCAGATCGCCATACTCGGCTGTGTCGCTGATCGAGTGTCGCATTCGGGCCAAGCCTCCCTCGTAGATGAGATCGACGATCAGCTTCACCTCGTGCACGCACTCGAAGTAGGCAACCTCCGGCTGGTAGCCGGCGTTCACGAGGGTCTCGTAACCCGCCTTCATGAGCGAGGTAAGCCCGCCGCACAGCACACTCTGCTCACCGAAGAGGTCGGTCTCGGTCTCCTCCCGGAACGTGGTCTCCAGCACTCCAGCACGAGTGGCACCAATGCCGCGCGCATAGGCCAACGCCAGCTTGTGGCAGTGCTTTGTAGCGTCCTGATGCACCGCGAGCAGGCATGGCACCCCTTTGCCCTCCGTGAAAATACGCCGCACCAGATGCCCCGGCCCTTTCGGCGCAACCATGAAGACGTCCACGTCCTCGGGCGGTTGAACCTGACCGAAGTGGATGTTGAAGCCATGGGAGAAGGCCAGGGCCTTGCCCTTGCGAAGGCCCGGGCGGATGTCCTGCTCATAGACGGCACGCTGCTTCTCGTCAGGGATCAGAACCATGACCACTTCACCGGCCTCGGCAGCTTCCCGGGTGGTCATGACCTTGAGGCCGTCCTTCTCGGCCACCGGCCAGTGGGCGCTTTCCTTGCGCAGCCCCACCACGACATCGACACCGCTGTCCTTGAGGTTCTGAGCCTGGGCATGCCCCTGGCTGCCATAGCCGATCACCGCCACCTTGCGCTCACGTAGCAGCCCGATGTCAGCATCCTTTTCGTAGTAGATCTTCATCTCTTGGTCTCCTCGACGCCCCACAGGGCGGATGTCTCAAGTCCTGCCTCGATACTCGCGAGTGAGCGCGGTCTTGCCGGTGCGAGCGATTTCCTTGAGCCCGAACGGTCGCAGCATGCCAATGATGGCATTTATTTTCGCTTCGTTTCCGGTGGCCTCCACGGTGAGGGTCCGGGTGCTGATGTCGACCACCTTCGCCCTGAAGATATTGGTGATCTGAACGATCTCGGAGCGAGTGGTGGGACTTGCGGCGACCTTGATCAGAGCCAGTTCCCTTTCGACAAACGATTCTGCGGTCAGGTCGATCACCTTGATGACATCGACCAGCCGGTTGAGCTGCTTCATGATCTGTTCGATGATACGGTCATCGCCGGACGACACGATGGTCATGCGACTGAGCTCGGCGTCCTCGGTCGGGCCCACAGAAATGCTGTCGATGTTGTACCCCCGGCCGCTGAAAAGACCCACGATGCGCGAAAGCACTCCGAATTTGTTCTCGACCAGTAGCGATATTGTGTGTTTCATCTGAGGCCCCGGCTGGAAAGAACTGCCCCGTCTGCGATAGTCATGATGTGGTTTAAACTCCTAATAATACACAACTTGCGCCCTCTCTGCAAGCGGAATGGAAGATCCGCAACCAGGGGCCAAATAATTGACTCCCGTGGCTTGGAACATTATGTTTCAGCGTGGTTTAGCAGGAATTTATGAGCACCACACTCGTTTCACCAGGCTTGACGGGCAACCTTGCGACGGTTCCACTGACCGAGCTCCTGCAGCTCGTCAGCGTGGGGATGAAGACTGGCACCCTGACTCTCCGCGATACCCGCCACGTCAAGCGCATCTACTTCCAGCAGGGCCAGATCATCTCCTCGCAGTCAGACCATCCGGCCGAGTACCTGGGACAGTTTCTCCTCTCGGAGGGAAAACTCACCGAGGAGCAACTGCGGACCGCACTGCAGCATCAGGCCAAGACGGGCGTGCTGATCGGCAAGATCCTCGTGCAGGAAGGGATCCTGACCAACGAGGATCTCCTGGCTGCCCTGGTGCGCAAGGCCGAAGAGACGATCTTCAGCCTCTTCCTCTGGACGGACGGCACGTTCGTCTTCGAGGAGGGTAAGCTCCCGATGCAGAACCTGGTACCCATCTCCCTGAAGGTGCAGGACATCCTGCTGCAGGGCGCGAAATTGCTCGACGACCTTCGGCGCATGCACAACGACTTCGGATCCTCGGCCGCGATTCTACAGCGTACGAACCGCCAGGCGCCCCTGCGTGCGCTGGCCGACCGCCTCACGGCCTTCCTCTATTCGAGACTGGATGGCAAGGTCGGCATTCCAGAGCTCAGCCTGGAGTTCCGGTGCTCGGAGCGATCCGCCACCGCGGCGCTTTACGGCCTTCACAAGGAGGGATATGTCGAGGTGGTCGGGCATACGCCCGATGCCCCGGCGGTTCAGGTTACCCGGGAGGCCCCTCCCGAACCGGCCGCCCCTCCAGCCCCAACCGGACCCGAGCTTCTGGAGCACGGTGAAACTCTGGTGAAGCAGGGGAAATTCGGGCAGGCGATCGATGCGATGCGGGACGCTCTGGCCCTCGCCCCCTCCAACGCCGAGGTACGCGAGTTGCTGGAGCGCGCCGAGGCACTGTTTGTCGACAAGGCCCATAAGCACCTCATGCCTGTGCACAAGGTCCCGGTGCTCAGGGTCGAAGTAAAGCAGCTGATGGCAGAAAATCTATCTCCCGAGGAGGGCTTCCTGGTCAGCCGGATCAACGGAACCTGGGACGTCCGGTCAATCATCGACATCAGCCCCCTGCGCGAGGTTGACGCTCTGCGATGCCTGGACCGCCTTCGCAACCGTGGCGTTGTCGAACTCCACGACCCACCCGACGGTCCAAACCCCGACGACGACCCCAGGAACAATGTGCCACCGCCCGTGACCGATTGAGAAGGTCAAGAGCATGAGACCGCGGACCCTACGCTTCCAGAACCACCACTGCGAGCGCCCCCCGGGAAGTATGCGACAGGGTCAGGTGAACACGGTTGACTCCCAGCTTGCGCGCCGTGCGCCCAGCCCGGCCGCTGAGGCGAACTTCCGGGGGCCCCGACCTGCGGCGGACGACCTCGACATCCTTCCATCCCGCCTGCCGCCCCCATCCGGTGCCCAGGGCCTTGAAGCAAGCCTCCTTGGCAGCGAAACGCGCCGCCAGGTGCTCGATCTCGCGACGTCGGCCAGAGCAATCCAGACGGGGTCATCGTCGGCAGGTTGGCCTCCAAGAGCCGCATCAGCTTGGCGGCGCGGGGACTGCAGGCCTCCCATGGAACAGCTCTTT
>CBEVTG010000193.1:0-4725 GCA_965552745.1 uncultured bacterium | reverse complement strand
GGGAACCACGAGCTCGAGCGGAAACCCGATCGGTTGATCCCGCCACTGCGGAACGATCTCGAGCAGATGCCCCTTGTCTCCCGTGTAATCGAGGAGGCGCCAGCTGAGAATGCGCGCGCCGACGTTGGTGATCTTCACGCGCGCCACACGGCTCTCGAGGAACAGAATCTGCTCGGTACCAGCCTGGGTGGGTGGGGAAATTGGTCTCGACAAATCCCCTGGCGGCGGAGTGGGCGCCGGCTGGGGTTCCGCGGCCGGCTCGCGCGCCGCGGCTGGCGGCGGCGTGGACGGCGGGGGGAGCTGCGGTGGAGGAGGAGCAAACCAGGTGCTCCACGCCCACAGCACTCCCAGGGAAAGAGCGGTGGCAATCAGCGCGCGTCTGGAGTCAGTCACGGAATCTCACTTCACCGGGTCGTAACCACTCCGCGTCAACGGGTGGCAGCGCAACAGGCGGCGCGCCGTGAGCCAGGCCGCGCGCGGAACGGAGTAGATCTCGAACGCCTGCCTGCTGTACTCAGAACACGAGGGCATGAACCTGCAGGCCGACGGCAGGTATGGCGACACAGCCACCTGATAGAGGCGCAGGATCCTGACTGCCAGCCTACCGATGGGGCGCGGGCGGTGCCGTGAGGAGGCGGTTAGTGGCCTTTGCGAGCTCCCCACAAATCTGCTCGTAGGTCGCCCGCACGATGGCAGGGCGCGCGTTGATGACAAGATCGAGTTCACTGTCGCGGATTAGGGAGCAGTGCCGGTATGCTTCTCGGATGAGCCGCTTGGCCCTGTTGCGGACCACGGCACCTCCGACCTTCGACGAGACTGTGACTCCTAGCCGTGGCCTGGCCGTGCCAGCCTTCAGGGCGTAAACCACCAGACTCCGGGTACCGACTTTTCTTCCCAGCCGATAGAGCCGGAGGAAATCGTCCCGCTTGCGAATCCTGCGCTCGCGGCCGAGTCCTCGAGAGCGGGGTGCCACACACTACACCGTCAGGCGCCACCGCCCCTTTCGGCGTCGGCGCGAGAGCACTTTGCGGCCGTTCCGGCTCGACATGCGGGAGCGGAAGCCGTGGGTCTTCTTGCGGTGGCGATTGTTGGGTTGATAGGTCCGCTTCACGTCGGTGATCCTGTGAGTTATTGGTGAAAACACTGAAGTTTATGAGAATTGTATGCGGTGTGTCAAGAAATGCGCTCCCCTGTGATCTCCACCAGCTTCCGGCGCCCGGTTTTTTCCGCGCCGACCCCCTGAAAATCGATTGCCAACCCCTGATCCGTATGCTAGTATCCCGCCGACTTAGGTTCCCCAAACAAGCACTTCATTGAGACCCTGGTCTGGCAAGGGTGGCGGTAGTTTTGTCTCTAAACAAGCGGCCATCGGACGATGAGCAGATCGCGTGCGGCTGAGCTTCAGGATCAGTGGGTTGTGCAAGGGATGGTGCCATCAGGATGGGGGAACCGCTAGATGTGGGAGTCAGTATTTAACTTGCTCAGCCCTCGTTGTTTCCGGCTCCACGGACAAAATCCCCAAACTGCAGAGGGACTTAGGCACCTCCGCTTTTTCCACAACTGTGGAAAAGGTGTGGAAATGACTATACGTCATCCATTCCATCTAAAATCGGAAATTGCCCTCTGGGCACTCGTTTCCGGTGAGGGAGGGGCGCGGTGAACCTCTGGGACAGGATCCTTTCGCGCATCGAGCCGAAGATCAACCCGCAGACCTTCTCCACCTGGCTCAAGCCGACGCAGATGCTGTCGCTCGACCCGCACCATATCAAGGTGGCCGTGCCAAGTGAGCTGTTCGCGAACTGGATCCGCCAGAACTACCTCAACCTCATTATGGAAACGCTCCGCGAACTCCAGGCGCCGCAAAACGACATCCTGTTCTGTCCTGAGCCATTGAAAGCCTCGCGCCCCGTCGCGCCAGCATTGTTATCGCCGCGGCCGCCGGCTGCCGATAATCCACCGACACCTGGAAGCCTCACACCGCGTTACCGCTTCGAGTCGTTCGTCGTCAGCTCGTGTAACCAGTTCGCGCACGCCGCCGCGCGTGCCGTGGCCGAGTTGCCCTCCAACGCCTACAACCCCCTTTACATCTACGGTGGAGTGGGTCTTGGGAAGACCCACCTGATGCATGCCATCGGCAACCATGTTCGCGCCACCAACAAGGGCCTGCGCCATCGCTACATTTCCAGCGAAACCTTCATGAACGAGCTTATTAACTCCATCCGGTTCGAGAAGACACTCGACTTCAAGGAAAAGTACCGCAATGTCGATCTGCTTCTCATCGACGACATCCAGTTTCTCGCCGGCAAGGAACGCACGCAGGAGGAGTTCTTTCACACCTTCAACGCGTTGCACGAAGCTCAGAAGCAGATCGTGATCACCAGTGACTGCCCTCCTCGGGAAATCCCTACCCTGGAGGAGCGCCTGCGCTCACGTTTCGAGTGGGGACTCATCGCGGACATTCAGCCCCCCGATCTCGAGACCAAGATCGCCATCCTGCGCAAGAAAGCCGAGGCCGATGGCGTCGAGTTGCCGAGCGATGTCGCTCTGTTCATCGCCACCAAGATCAAGTCGAACATCCGTGAGCTCGAGGGCTCCCTGATCCGCGTTCTCGCCTTCGCCTCGCTTACGGGCCGCGAGATCTCACTCGACCTGGCACAGGAGACACTGAAGGATCTCCTCAATGATCGAAGCCAGATGGCGACCATCGATCAGATCCAGAGGCATGTCTCCAACTACTATCAACTCAAGGTCTCCGAGCTGAAATCCAAGAGCAATACCAAGATGATCTCTTTCCCTCGTCAGATCGCGATGTACCTGTGCAAATCTCTAACCGATGCCTCTCTTCCGGAGATCGGCCGCCGGATGGGGGGAAAGCACCACTCGACCGTCCTTCACTCGATTCGTAAGATCGAGGGTAAGCGCAAAGACGACAGGGATTTCGATCGCCTGTTACGCAGCTTCATGGAGTCCCTGCAGTGATGCACATTTTTTTCAACAAAGCTCTGGCCTCCTGCAGTAGATCCTCAGGGGTTCCACAGAGAATCCAGCGATCGATCACCGGATTCCGAAAGCTTTACCACCCGAAATCCAATCTGAAATCCACAGCATAAAACATTGAAATATAATGGTTTATAAATGTTTAAAAAGTTTTCCACAGCACTGCTTTTACTGCTACTGCAAATGAATATAAAACCAAAGATCAGTTAAAACAGGGGCTGCGGATCCACACGAAATCTCGGAGGACATCATGCATATCCGTATTCCACAACCTTCATTTCTCAAGCTTCTGCAGGCAGTCCATGGCGTAGTGGAGCGAAAGAGCACCATGCGTGTCCTCGAATGCATCCTGGTCGAGGCTGATGAGAAGGGCCTGCAGATCCTTGCGACTGATCTGGACGTCGGGGTGAAGCAAAGAGGGGAGGCAGAGGTACTGGAGTCGGGTGCTGTGTGCATTCCTGCCCGTAAGCTCCTGGATATTGCAAGGCTTTTGCCTTCCGAAAGTGTGGATCTAAAGGTAAAGGATGGAAACCGTGTCGAGTTGCGCTGTGGTGCGTCGGTTTTCAGGATCCTCGGGCTTGCCAAGGAAGACTTTCCAAGCTTGCCACAGGTGGAGGAGGCTCAGAAGCTCAGTTTCCCAAGAAGGGATCTGGGGGAGATGATCGGGCGTGTAGTCTTTGCGATCACCAACGATGATAGCCGCTACGCTCTGAACGGCTGTTTGTTGACTGTCTGTAAGGGGTTACTTCGTATGGTTGCCTCTGACGGACACCGGTTAGCGCTGGTGGATAAGAAAGTTGAATCAGTAGATCCCGGACCGAAAGATATTGAGGTTATTGTTCCCAAGAAAGCGCTCGGTGAGCTGCAGCGCCTGTGTGCCGACGAGGAGGCAGAACGGGTGGAGTTTGCGCGCAAGGACAATCAGGTTCTGTTCCAGTGTGGAACGCGGACCTTGATCAGCCGGCTGCTGGAGGGTCAGTTCCCGAACTACGAGCGCGTCATCCCAAAGGAAAATGTTCACGGTTTTGAGGTGGCGACGGAAAAGCTAGGAGCGGCACTCAAGAGGGTGGCGCTGCTTGCGAGTGAACATTCGCGCGCGGTGCGTCTGGCGGTTGTGCCTGGGAAGGTGGAGTTCAGCGCCAGCACACCGGAGCAGGGTGAAGCGAGGGAAGAGCTCAAAGTCGCCTACGATGGAGACCGGATCCACGTCGGCTTCAACGTGCGGTACCTGCTCGATTTCGTGGCGGCAGTGGGAAGCGATGAGGTTCGTATATCGCTGCGAGACAAGGACACCCAGGGATTGCTCACCCCTGTAGGGCGTAAGGACGAGGATTATCGCTATGTCATCATGCCGATGCGCCTCGAGGAGCCAGGTGATACGGCCGCCAGTTGAGGGGTTCGGAACACTCGCAGGGCGGAGTCGGCTCCAGGTAGGCTCCAGAGTGGCCAGGGCAATGTGTAAGAGCCTGTTTGGAGGCCCCCGAGGCCGCGGTATTTCCGGGCAATTTCAAGCCCCATCGCCCTCTCTGATCTGTTAAAATAATCGGTGATCGTACGGGTGCCTCCTGGGCCCTGGACCCCGAACCTGTCACCGGAATTGGGGCCGCGGGTGGCCGTCAAACTTCAATCTGCAGTCCCGCCAAAAGCATCCGTTCACACGAGCCAAACTTGATGGAAAAAAGGTACGACCTTTCAATGCCAGGAAAAAGAGGCTCTTCTGAACCGGGA
>CBEVTG010000192.1:0-4729 GCA_965552745.1 uncultured bacterium | reverse complement strand
TCCTCGGCCTCGTGTACGTCGCCATCGGCATCGCCCTGATGGCCGCGTCGACGCTGCCGTGGCGTGTGTGGTACCGAAACCTTGGCCCGCGCCCTCCCCGATAAAGACCTCCGTAATCATGGCTGCGGTCATGGTCCTGGTGTGGACGATCACATCCGCGAATCCCCGCGGCGCGCCCGCCGGCGATTCCCGGCTTGAATCGCGGTTCCGCGGGCCGCCGGTCGCCGCCGCGTATCCGGCCTGTTATCCTGACGGCTTCCAAAGCCCCTCCTTCCGGGTGCCGCGGCGCCCCCGTGGAACGGGCCCCGGCGTCGATCACTCCCGAGGATCCCGTCAGGCTGAGTATCTCGGGATTGGATCAGTTCGATGCTCAATATCTATGTGGGCAACCTCTCTT
Source organism: uncultured bacterium (assembly GCA_965552745.1). Taxonomy (GTDB): domain Bacteria; phylum Acidobacteriota; class Polarisedimenticolia; order JAPUKU01; family JAPUKU01; genus JAPUKU01. The sequence continues at coordinate 4,332 of CBEVTG010000192.1, read as the reverse complement.
TCGACACCGCCGATGCTGACCTGGAGCAGGCCTTCTCACAGCACGGCGAGGTTGAAGAGGTCCAGATCATCACGGACCGCGACACCGGGCGCTCCCGGGGTTTCGGTTTCGTGAAGATGCGCGACGACAACGCTGGACGAACCGCCATCGAGCAGCTCAACGGCACCGACATCGGCGGCCGGAACATCATCGTCAACGAGGCGAAGCCTCGTGCCGACCGGGGCGGAGGCGGAGGCCACCGCTGAATACGCGGGTGTGAATACCCCGTAGGGGATTCGAACCCCTGTTACCGGGATGAGAACCCGGCGTCCTAGGCCTCTAGACGAACGGGGCGGCCTGTAACTGTGTCTGTGTCGGCTCGGCTAGGCTAGCCCGGGCCGAGATGCGGTCAAGTGACCATTCGTCCATCGTCCAGGAACCCGACCAAAAACAGACCGGCCCGCCGGTCCGGTTGATTCCGGCGGCCGCCCACCTAGCATGACGGCGGTCAAATGAGGTTCTTCCGGCGGCGCGAAAGCGCCGCTTATGGAGGGTTCGCAGCATGCTTCCAAAGACTCCCCCGCGCACGGGGCAGGTCGGTTTCCTTTACATCCCGCCGTACCGCGTCCAGGGCATCAGCGTTGCCGGAGAGCAGACGGTCATCCAGATCCCGGAGCTGGATGTCTCGTTCGATATCGGCATGTGCCCCCGCATCGCCCTGAGCTCGCCCTACGTGGCGCTGACCCACGGCCACATGGACCACGTTGGCGGCCTCCCGTACTACTTCAGCCAGCGTACGTTTCAGAAGATGGGCGTTGGCACGTGCGTCTGCCACCCGGCGCTGGCAGAGCCGATCAAGGCGATGATGCGGAGTTGGGTGGACCTGGAGGGCCAGCAGACGCCCTATGAGATCATCGCGCTGGAGCCGGACCAGCAGATCCAGGTCAAGAACAACATCCACCTGCGGGCCATCGAGGTGAGCCACGCGGCCGGATCGCTGGCCTTCGCGCTGGTCGAGCGCCGCAGCAAGCTGCGGCCTGAGTACCTCAACCTGCCCCAGGACCGGCTCCGCGAACTCAAGAGCCAGGGCGTGCAGATCACCCGATCCCTGGAGATCCCGCTGGTCGCCTACACGGGCGACACGGAGTTCGGCCCGTATCTTTTCCGGGACGAGTTCTCCACCGCGAAAATCGTCATCTGTGAGTGCACGTTCTTCGAGCCGGACCACCAGTCGCGTGCCACCATTGGCAAACACCTGCATGTTGAGGATCTGGCAAAGCTTCTCGATGCCTGGCAGGCGCAGGATGTCGTCCTGGTCCACCTTTCGCGCCGCACGAACCTGGTCGAGGCGCGCCAATTGCTGGTGTCAACGGTCGGTAAGGAGCAATCGGCGCGTATCCATTTTTTGATGGATCACCGCAACAACCGGCAACGCTACGAGCAACAGGAGGTTGAAGTACGCGTCTGATGCCCCTGCGTTGACGTGTCCCGCAAAAAGCACGGCTGACCGCTTGACGATCTCGACTCGCGACTTTACATTTCGCGCTGTCGGGTGGATTCCCGTCGCAGGAAACGTTCCAACCGGCCGGTGGGTTTTTGGCCGGAGATTTGACCATAGCGCCGCGTCGCCAGGCGAGCCCCGGGAGGCAGTCGATGGGGACCGCAGATCCGCACGTGTGGGATGCTACCCTCACGCACCTGCGCCGAACGTACCCTGAGATGTGCCGGCGCTGGTTTGACGACATCGAGCCCCTGGAGGTCTCGGGCGGAACACTGCGGCTGCTCGTGCGGGAACCGGTCCAGCTGAAATACCTTCAACAGCGGTGCCAGCAGCAGTTCACCGAAGCCGTTCAGGCCGTCATGCGGCTGCTGTTGGCGGTCCGGTTCGTCGGCGAGGCCGAGCTGGAGCAGCCTGCGGGCATCGCCGGGGCCGGCGCTGCGCTCGCGGCCGCGGACTCCGATGACGACATGCTCATCAGCCCTGACTACTCTTTCGAAAACTTTATGGTCGGGCCCGGGAACCGCCTCGCCCACGCCGGTGCCGTGGCCGTCTCCAGAAAGCCCGCCTGCGCCTACAACCCGTTTTTTATCCATGCCGGCGTGGGCCTCGGTAAGACGCACCTGCTTCATGCAATCTGCCAGCACGCCTCGCGGGCCAACCCTGACATCCGGTTGTACTACACGTCCTGCAACGGATTTATGACCCAGTTCCACGAGGCCGTTCAGGCGGGGCGGATGAGAAGCTTCCGGCACCGCTTCCGCCACGTCGACATTCTCCTGATCGACGACATCCACGATCTCTCCCGCCGCGAGCGCTCACAGGAGGAGTTCTTTCACACCTTCAACAGCCTCACCCAGGCCGGCAAGCAGGTCGTCCTCAGCTCAGACGCCGCCCCGAACGAGATCCCCGACCTCAAGGAACGGCTGACCAGCCGGTTCAACTGCGGGCTCGTGGCCGGCATCGACAAGCCGGACTTTGAGACGCGGGTGGAGATCCTCAAGGCCAAGGCGTCGCTGCGGAGCATATCGATGCCCGACGACGTTGCCAGCTACGTCGCCGCAAAGGTGGACACCAACATCCGGGAGCTCGAGGGCACGATCACCAAGATGCAGGGGCTCGCTGCGGTCAACGGTACCGAGATGAACCTCGACCTTGCCAAGCTCGCTGTGGGTGAGGACGGGCCTTCAAGCCAAGGCCACCAGCTGACCATCCAGGACATCGTCGATACCGTGACCGGCTACTACGCGGTGCGTCTCAGCGACCTGCTCTCCAAACGCCGCCACAAATCCATCGCCCTGCCCCGCCAGGTCTGCATGTGGCTCGCCCGCCGCCACACCCGTTACAGCCTCGAGGAGATTGGCGGCTACTTCGGCGGCAGGGACCACACAACGGTCATGCACGCAGTCAGCGCCGTGAAAGAGAAACGCCGCAAGGACCCCACCGTTGACCAGGACATCGTCTCCGTCGAGCAACGCCTGCTCGATCGGTAGCCCCGAATCACCGTTCGTGATTGTGGGGCGCTGTCAGCGCCCGGTAACGACCACTCAAACCAGGGTGGCACGCACAGCGAGCGCAGCGAGTCATGCGTGGGGTTGGCACAATGAAGGTCCCACGTACGAATCGGCCGGCTTCGCCCCACGCACGATCGGCCGCCTCCGGCGGCCTCGCTGTGCGTGCCACCCAGTGCGTGCCACCCGCGACCGTTGTCAACAAGCTGTCGGGTTCCGACGACGCGTGCCGTCCAACAGCGGCCCCACCGAGGACGGTATCCCCCCACAAGCCACGGTGACCCGGACCCCCTTGCCGCCGGCAGCTTGCACCGCCAGCCCGCCGCCAGGTCACTGACAGCCTATCCACAGGCCTATGCGTGCATAAAGTGTTTTAGCCGCAAGTACTTACAGCAGTCGATCTCAGAGTTCCCCGATCTCGACAGCGGTATCTCTACGAGTATGAAAAGACAAATAAATACTACTACCGAAAGAGCTGTCTCGAGCAAGTGCGGCAGGTGCCCAGCCGGCGACCGCTGAGAGTATGGACCGACCCGGCGGACGGTCGATGAACAGGCGGGAATATACTCACAACGCTCTCGTTGGACTGTTACCGGACCCGAAAGGAACCCGAACCCCGGAGGCCCGCGATGCCCGACCCATTGACGGCGAAACCAGCCGTTCAGGCAACCGACCCGGAGAGCGCCGCCCGCGAGGTGAACGAGGCCCGCGACCGGATCAGCTCCGAGGTCCACAAGGTGATCGTGGGCCAGGACCAGGTCCTCGAGGAGTTGCTCATTGCCATGTTCTGCGGGGGTCATGCCCTGGTGGTCGGCGTGCCGGGGCTGGCCAAGACGCTGCTGATCTCCACGCTGGCCAGGACACTCAGCCTCGGCTTCTCCCGTATCCAGTTCACGCCGGACCTGATGCCCTCGGACATGACCGGGACGGAGGTGATCGAGGAGGACCGCAGCACCGGGTCCCGCGAGCTTCGGTTCGTAAAGGGCCCGATCTTCTCGAACGTGATCCTGGCCGACGAGATCAACCGCACGCCGCCCAAGACCCAGGCGGCGCTGCTGGAATCCATGCAGGAATACCAGATCACCTCCGCCGGGAAGCGCTACGAGCTCGAGCAGCCCTTCTTCGTCCTGGCCACCCAGAACCCCATCGAGCAGGAAGGCACCTATCCGCTGCCGGAGGCCCAGCTTGACCGCTTCATGTTTGAGATCCGCATCGACTACCCCACGCTCGACGAGGAGCGCGAGATCGTGCGCACGACCACCACCGACGTAGAAAGCAAGCTGAAAGCCGTGCTGAGCGGAGCTGACATCAGCATCCATTTCGGCGAGCCGATCGAGGTGGCCG
>CBEVTG010000191.1:0-4753 GCA_965552745.1 uncultured bacterium | reverse complement strand
TCCCGCCCTCAAAAGGCTGCGCCGGAAGCGTCGATCGAGGAGTTTCTGGCCCACCTGGCGCTCGAGCGCGGGCTTTCTCCCAACACGGTTGAGGCCTACCGGCGAGATCTGCTCGTTTTTTCCCGTCATCTGGGCCGCCGTGGCGCCGGACTTGCCGGAGCCCGGCGCAAGAACATCCTTGACCATCTCGAACGGCTGGCCGATTCGGGACTGTCGGCGCGTTCCCGCGGCCGGCACCTTGCGGCGATTCGGTCCTACTACCGTTTTCAGATCGCCGAGGGGAGGCTTGCGGCCGACCCGACGGATGATCTCGATGCGCCACGCCCCCTGCGCCGCCTGCCCGCACCCCTCAGCAACGAGGAGGTCGAGGCCCTTCTCGAGGCCCCCGACACCAGCGTCAGCAGAGGCCTGCGGGATCGAGCCATCCTGGAGACACTCTATTCGACAGGCATGCGCGTCAGTGAGATCCTGCGCGTCCGCCGGCAGGACATGAACCTCTCGATGGGTTACCTGCGCTGTACCGGCAAGGGGTCCAAGGAGCGCGTGGTGCCGCTGGGATCCCAGGCCATCCAGTGGCTGCGCCGCTTTCTGAACGAGGTGCCGGATCGGCAGGGGACAGGCGGTGGCCCGACCCTGCTATTTCCAGGCCCGCGTGGAAAGCCCCTCAGCCGGCAGGCCATCTGGAAATCCCTGCGCGCCTACGGCCTCAAGGCGGGTATCCGCACCCGTCTTCACCCCCACCGGATGCGGCATTCTTTCGCCACCCACCTGCTGGAGCGCGGCGCCGATCTCAGAGCAGTTCAGGAAATGCTGGGGCACGCGGACGTCTCGACGACGCAGATCTACACCCATATCAACCGCGAACGGCTCAGGCGCCTCTACGACGAGCATCACCCGCGCGCCCGCTCCAGCTGAACCGGGATGTGAGATGATAGGAAAAAGAGCCCCAGCACGACCATGAGTGACGAAGCCCAATTCGAGAAGCCGATTCTGGACCTGGAGCGCAAGATCGAGGAGCTCAGCGGATTCTCGGCCAGCGAGGAGAATCGCCGGGAGGTGGAGCGCCTGACCCGGAAGCTGGATCAACTCCGCAAGGAAACCTTTGCCAAGCTGACCCCCTGGCAGAAGACCCTCGTCGCGCGGCATTCACGGCGCCCCTATACCCTCGACTACATCAACCTGATGATCGAGGACTTCACCGAGCTGCATGGGGATCGCAAGTTCGCCGACGACCCCGCGGTGGTCGCCGGCTTCGGCCTTTACCATGACATTCCCGTATGCGTGGTCGGCCACCAGAAAGGGCGCGATACGCGCGAGAAGATTCGCCGGAACTTCGGAATGTCCCGTCCGGAAGGCTACCGCAAGGCCCTGCGGGTCATGCAACTGGCGGAGCGCTTCGAAAGACCCATTCTCACTTTCATCGATACACCCGGGGCCTATCCGGGGATCCACGCCGAGGAGCGAGGCCAGGCGGAGGCGATCGCCGTCAACATTCGCGACATGGCCTCGCTGCGCGTACCGATCATCGTGACCGTCAGTGGGGAAGGCGGCAGCGGCGGAGCGCTGGCTCTGGGTGTGGGGGATCGGATCAACATCCTCGAGTTCGCCATCTACTCGGTCATCAGCCCGGAAGGCTGCGCGGCCATCCTGTGGCGCGACCCCGGACGCAGCCGTGACGCCGCCCGCGCCATGCGGATCACGGCCCCCGACATCAAGGAGCTCGGCATCGCCGACGAAATCATCCCGGAGGTTCCGGGTGCCGCCCACAGCGATCCCGAGGGCATGGCCGAGATCCTCGACAGCCACCTCTACGGCCAGCTCAAGGAGCTCATGCAAATGTCGGTCGAGGAGCGCATGGAGCACCGCTACCAGAAGTACCGCAAGCTGGGCCAGTTCGAAGATCTATCCTGAACTTCCTCCCTGTAAGTAACGCCGCTGGGGGCCAGTTTTCGCTGGTCTACCTGGAGTCGCCCCGTATTTTTAGTCCAGGAGGGGTACTCCAGAATGGATGTGATCAAATTTCCTAACCGCCAGCGAAATGGCCGCGCCACCGGCACCCGGCGCCCGTACGAGCTCGCCAAGAAGATGATCCGCTCGCAAGCCCGGCGCAAGGCTCTGGCGACCGAGCGCCGCACCCTGCTCGAGTCGATGAACCGTCTCGACCGTCTGACCCAGGAGCTGGAAGCGATCCAGCGCGACCTCGAGCGCCTGCGTACCGCGTTCCGCGGCCCGCGCCGCAAGCGCTGACTCCGCCTTCAGGTAAAAACGCTCAGACCTCCCGTTTCGCCTTTTCCCAAAGCTCGTCCAATTCCCCGGCGCTCATGCTCTCCCACTTGCGGCCGCTCTCCCTTAGTCCGCGCTCCATGTGTTCGAACCGGCGGATGAATTTCCGGTTGGCCCGCTGAAGCGTGACCTCTGGATCGAGCGCCAGGTGCCTGCCCAGATTGGCCAGGGTGAAGAGCAGATCGCCGAACTCTTCTTCGAGCGCCTCCTGGTCACCCTTCTCCTGGGCACATATCAATTCCTTGAGTTCCTCCTCGAACTTGTCGACGACCTGGCGGGCCTCGGGCCAGTCGAATCCGAGCTGGCTCGCCTTGTGAGTGAGGCGGTACGCCTTTAGAAGGGCCGGTAGCTCTCGCGGAACGCCGGAAAGGACACCTGGAGATCCTCGCTCCTGCCCCCGCTCGGCCGCCTTGAGGACCTCCCACTGCTGGAGAGCCTCCTCGGCCGAGCCGACCCGGGTACCCCCGAACACGTGCGGATGCCGCCGCACCAGCTTATCGACGATCCCGCCGGCGACCCCCTCGACATCAAATGCGCCTTCCTCGGAGGCAAGTTCTGACAGAAATGTAATCTGAAACAGCAGGTCTCCAAGCTCCTCCTGGAGCTTCTCTCGTGACCCCGAATCAATGGCGTCCAGGACCTCGTACGTCTCCTCGAGAAGGTGGGCCCGGAGGGTTTTCATGGTCTGCTTGCGGTCCCATGGACAGCCGTCCGGAGCCCTCAGCCGGCGGGTGATGTCGACGAGCTTTTGCCAGGCGCTCATTGGTGTATAACAGTCCTCGTGTGGCCCGGGCCAGGCCACCCCGGTCCGGTGGATCACCCGGTGGGGAACTGCCGGGCGAGGGTGAGAATGGGCCATTCTAGGGAAACCCCACCCCGGCCCGCAACCCACGCTGTTAGTTGAATTTTCAGGTTCACGAACCTAACTTTGAGCGCGTGCACGTGCGCGTCGCTCGCCGAGGCTCGAGGAGGGATCCGCATGAAGAATCCTGATAAGGCGAAGATGAAGGTGACCGATCGGCGGCACTTCACCTCTCAGGGTGAACGCCGGGGTTCCGATACACCGGAACCCGAAGAGGAGAACGGACGGCAGAAGCATGTTGCCGCTGCGGCGCCGGCCGCCTCAGCCACGCAAGGTCATCAGGCCCTGGCCTCGATCGAGTTCGAGACCCTGGTGCTGTCCCTGACGCGGCAGGCACTGATGCTGATGGGGGAAGAGCCAGATCCCCAGGGGAAACAGGTCGAGCCCCAGATGGAGGCTGCGCGAGGCCTCGTCGACATGCTGATCGCCCTGCGCGAGAAGACACGAGGAAATTTGACACCCGATGAGGAAGAGCTTGTCCGCCGGGTGATCTACGAGTTGCAGATGAAGTTCGCGCAGAAGATGAAGTCATGAGCCAACGCCGCGCATCGCTGCACCCCTGGGCGGGGCGCGTGATCGTGGCGGCATTCGTTTGCCTGCCCGTCTCGGCGTCGTGGGTGCTGGGGCAGACATCCGCGGGGGAGTCCGAAATCATCCTTCTGGACGATGAGGCTCCCGTCAGGCGTCGATCAACCGAGCGCAGGCCTGCGCGCATGCAGCGGAACGCGGCCGCGTCGCGCACACCCGCCCTGGAAAATTCCGAGCTCCGCATCCAGGCACTGTGGTTCGCCCGCAAAGCCTACATCGAGAGCGAGCAGATCGAGCGTGCCGCGGAGGAGCTGCTCGCCATGCAGGAGTTCCGCCGCCAGGAGGGAATCACCAGCCTCGATTCGATCGCCGGAGCGTTCTCGTACGAGGGATACCAGCATCTGGAGGCCTCCCGGTTTGGAGCCGCCCACGCCTCTTTCCGGCTCGCCAAGGAGTTTGATCCCAAGCTGCCGCACGTCTACTACGGGCAGGCTCGAAGCCTCCGTCACCTGCGCATGGGATGGGCGGCCACGTTCCGCGAAACCCTGGAGGGGATCAAGGTCAGTCTGGAGAATTTCTCCTCCGCCTATCCCCTCATGGGCAACCTCATGCTCATCGGGCTTGCCGCCGCGAGCCTCGCCGGAGCGGTGCTGCTCCTGGCTCTGGCCTGGAAATACCAGCCTCTCCTCCGGCACGATCTGGCAGAGAGATTCGGCCGACGCATGAGTGAACCCACGGCGGGGCTCCTGGCCTGGCTCGTGTTTCTCCTCCCGCTCCTGGCCGGCCTGGGCTGGGTCTGGGTCCTCCTGATCTGGACCATCGCCATCTTCCCGTACGTGCGATCCACGGAGCGTGTCCTGACCACCCTCGTGCTGCTGTGGGCCGTGGCGCTCCCGGTAGCGTTCCAATCGGTGGCCCGGGTTTTTGAAACGAGCGTGAACCCGGAGGTGCGCACGCTGGCATCAGCGATGCGCGGCGGCTACGATCCGGAGAAGATTCGCTTCCTGAAAGAATCAGTCGAACGCGATCCCGACAACGCCCTGGTGCATTTCCTGCTCGGTGCCCTTTACAAGAACGGTG
>CBEVTG010000190.1:0-4755 GCA_965552745.1 uncultured bacterium | reverse complement strand
CTCTGCCGCGCTGTCCGCGGGCTGGGGAAAACACCTCTCTTCGCCCTCGGCGGGGTTGATCCCGGGCGCGCAGTGCATCTACGCGGAACCGGCATTGCCGGAGTCGCATTGACCGGATGCTTGATGCGAAACGCCGATCCCGCCGGCACCGTGAGCGCCCTCAGACGGGCGCTGGAGGGAGACTGAACCGATGCAGCCCACAGCCCTGAGCATCGCCGGTTTCGATCCGAGCGCCGCCACCGGTGTGGTGGCCGATCTGAAGACATTCACCGCGTTTGACATCTATGGGATGGCAGTCGTCACCACGCTCACCGCGCAGAACAGCACGGGCGTGCAGGCGCTGCAGCCGCTGTCGGAGGAGTTCGTCGGGAAGCAGCTTGAGGCGGTGCTCGGTGATGCGGACGTACAGGGCGTCAAGATCGGCATGCTCGGATCCGCCCGCAACACGCGCCTGCTGGCCGACATGCTCGACCGTGACCCTCTTCCGAACGTGGTGCTCGACCCGATGTTCCAGACGGAAAGCAGCGGGGAGCTTCTCGATCGAAAGGGGATCCAGGTTTTGCGACGCAAGCTCTTGCCTCTGGTGCGCCTCGTCACGCCGAATCTTGCGGAGGCGGCGGTGCTGGCGGAGATGGAGGAAGTCCACGAGGTGAAGGACATGAAGGAGGCAGCGCGCCGCATCCATGCCCTCGGGGTACGGGCCGTCGTCGTCAAGGGCGGCCACCTGCCCTCGCGCGCCATAGATGTCGCTTACGACGGCCGGCAGTTCCGGCTGTTCGACGGATCGCGGGTGAAAGGAATTGAAGCCCGCGGTCTGGGCTGCACGTTTTCGAGCGCCATTACGGCGCAGCTTGCACGCGGCATCGAGCTGGAGCGCACCATCGACGAAGCCAAGCGCCACGTCACACGCGGCCTCAGGAGCGTCGTGCGCGTCGGGCGCGGCCGCTTCCACCTCGATCACTTCGTACATACCTGATCCGCAACGGCGACGTGGCGATCCGACTACCCACGACCGCTCGCCCCCGCCGGCAGGTGCCGGCCGCCCTGTTCTGGGGAGTGGCCTCTCTGTGCCTTCTCTTTGCCTACCTCTCACTCGATGAGCGCTTCCTGCGCGACTATTGGCAGCACCTGGCGTCGGCGCGGGCGGCGGACGGGCTGGGAGACTGGCTGCTTGCCCGTGATGTCCTGACTTTCACCATCGCCGAAGAGCCGATCGTCAATTCCGACTGGCTTTCCCAGCGACTGTACCTGTGGATGCACCGTGCCGGGGCGTTGCCCTTCGTGCGATCGGTAAACGCGGCGCTGATCGCGGCCGCCTTCTCTGTGCTCGGCCTGATGGCGTACCGACGCTGCAGAAATGCGGCCGCAGCGCTGATCGCCACGGTGGTGTCTGCCGTATGCGCGCTTCAAAGCCTGACATTGAGGCCGCAGAGCCTTTCGGTGGTGCTCGCCTGTCTGGTGATGGGGGTGCTCGAGGTCTCGAGACGCCGCGACACGCTGCGGCTATGGCTGCTTCCGGTGATGTTCACCTGGGCCAATCTCCACGGGGCGTTTCCGGTTGGATGGGCACTGCTCGCTGTGGATCGCCTCGAGCGCTGGCAACGGGCGCGTGCCATCGTTCCGAAAAACCGGGCTGGGGAACGCTCCGACGGTGACGCGTCGGAAGACAGGCCCTGGCACAGCTTCTGGTGGGTGGATGTCGTCTGCCTCGCGGCGCCGTTTGCGCACCCGCAGGGACGGGATCTCATCTCACACCTTCTCCGCAATGCGGCGCGATCGAGAAGCCGGGAGATCATGGAGTGGCTGCCCCCGGCGATAGGGCAGCCGGCCGGCTTCTTCCTGGTGGTGTCTGGTGCCGCGACGTTGGCAGTGTGCATCTGGCTGTTTTGCCGGGGCCGCTCCGGTGCTCTGGCCGGCAGAATGGCGGTGCGGGCGCTCCTGTTGGGTGCTCCCGCCTGTGCCTCGGTGCGCATGGTGGCGTGGTTTGGGATTGGCATGGCGCCACTATGGGCCGAGGGCCTGGCCGTGTTTCTCGGCGCGCGCGCGCTCAGGAAACGGAACGTTCCCGCCCTCGCCCTGGCTGTGCCGCTGGTCCTGGCCCTGGCCGCGCTTCCCTGGCGCCTCCTGCCGCTTCCGGAATTCCCCGGCGCCGTAGAGCGGCGCGGCCCGAGCGCCGCCGTTGCCTGGATGAAGGATCAGGATGCCGGTGGCCGCGTCTGGGCTCCGTTCGACTGGGGCGGGACTCTGGAGTGGGAGCTGTTCGGCAACGTGCGATTGTTCGCGGACGGCCGTGTGCACCTCTACTCCGATGCGCTGTGGAAAGAATATCTGCGCATCGAGGCCGGGACCGACGGGGCGCTCGCCCTCCTGGATTATTACCGTGTTGACTGGGTGCTGCTGGAACGCGGGCGTTCAGCTGCTCTTGAAGAAATGCTCGACGCCTCCAGGCGGTGGCGGCGAGTCTACAGCGATACCCTGGCTCCAGTGTATCGAAGGGTGTGCGAAACAAACTCCCGCCGGCCCTGAGGGGCCGGCGGGGCTCATTCCCCGAGATCGCCTTCTAGTAGCTTTAGGGGGTAGAAGTACGTGGGAGCAATGATTCCAGCACTAAGGTATTGAGGATGGTAGTGGTTAGCTTCCGTGGCGAGGTAACTGCCGGGGAGGAGGCGATCTCCGGGAGAGATGTAAATAAGTTTTCCACGACCCGCTTCTCAGGAAGCATCATGTGGAGCGCGATACTACACAACACCTTGTGGCAAGTCAAGCAGGCGGCTGCACCCTGTTGGGGTTGGAGGGGAAAGGCACCCCAAGATGTAGATCGCGCGGAAGACAGGCGGCCGGGGCCTTGGGCTCAGCCGGGTTGACCTGCAGTACCGGTGTGTTGGAGCAGGAGGGGCTGCTCCTCCCACCAGAGCTGGCCGCAGGCGGCCCCGATATCGACACCCTTGCTCCAGCGAATCGATGCTGGCACTCCGCCCGCCACCAGGGCGCGGCGTATTCGCTCCAGAGCCCTTGCGCGGGGCCTGTGGAAGCCCTCGTCGCCGATCGGGTTATACGGGATCAGGTTCACTTTGGAACGCATGCGCGACAGAAGCCTCACGAGCCGCCTCACGTCGGTCTCTTTGTCGTTGACTCCCTCCAGCACCACGTACTCGAACGTTACGTGCTCGCGGCCACCGGCCGCAAAGTCACGGCAGGCGCCCAGCAGTTCCTGCAGGGGATAGCGGCGGTTGATCGGCATGAGATCGGCTCGCGCTCTGTCGGTCGTGGCGCAGAGCGACACCGCGAGCCGCGGCCGCGGTTGCTCCCGAGCCAGAGCGCGGATGCCAGGCACATAACCGGCGGTGGATACCGTGATGCGGCGCACCGAGAGTCCCATGCCGTCCGCATCCGTGAAGATCCGGAAGGCGGAGAGCACTGCTTCCAGGTTGAGCAGGGGCTCTCCCATTCCCATGAACACGATGTTGTAGGGCGGACGCAGGCCGTGGCGCTCCTCCAGCCGAAGCGCCTGTCCGACGATCTCCCCGGGGGAGAGGTTGCGCACGAACCCCATGCGGGCGGTGCGGCAGAACGTGCAACCGAGCGCACAGCCAACCTGGCTCGAAAGGCACAGCGTGATCCTTCCGGATGCTTGCGGGATGAAAACCGACTCCACTCGCCGATCATCCTCGAGCCTCAGGAGGTACTTGTGGGTTCCGTCGGTCGAGGTCGCCACCCGGTCGACGCCCGGCCAGTCGATCCGGTAATTCCGCGCCAGGTCGCTCCTGAGGCCGGCCGGCAGGTCGGTCATGCGCGCGAAATCCACCTCGCGCCGCTGGTAGATCCACCGGTGCAGCGAGGCGGCGCGGAAGGAGGGATTCGCCAGGCGCGGATCGGCTCCCGAGATCTGCTCGTGCCCGAAGCCGAGCAGGTTGGGGAGCCGCTCAGGCGGCCCGCAAGCGTGGGTCAAGGAAGACATACGAAAGATCGACGATCAGGTTCACGATCACAAACAGAGTGGCCAGCAGAATCACCCCTCCCTCGACCACCGGCAGATCCCGGTGGGCGATTGCCGTCACCATGGCGCGCCCGAGCCCCGGCCAGCCGAACACGGTCTCCGTGGCCACGGCGCCGCCCAGCAGGGCGGCAAAGTGCAAACCCGACCAGGTCAGAAGCGGCAGCATGGCGTTTCTGAGCGCGTGCACTCCGATGACCCGCAGCGGTCCCGCACCGCGGGCGCGCGCGGCGCGCACGTAGTCACGGTCGAGGGTGTCGAGAAGTCCGCCGCGCACGAGCCGCGCCAGCATGCCGCCGCCGAACAGGGCCAGCGACAGAGCCGGCAGGATCAGGTATTCGATCTCGGGAAGCGGGGTGCCGAAAACCGACCGACTGCTCTCGCCGTAACCGAAGCCGGGGAGCCATCTCAGCCACGAAGCAAAGATCAACACCAGCACCGTCGCCACCCAGAACCCCGGCGCCGCCGCCGCGGTCGCAGCCCCCGCGCGCACGAGCCAGTCGGGCCAGCGGCCACGCCACAGCGCCGCCGTCACGCCGGCCGCCACGCCGCCGGCTGCGGCCAGCCCCATGGCCGCCAGCGCCAGAAAGAGCGTGGGGGGGAAGTGATCGGCCAGAACCTCGATCACCTGGCGGCGCTGAACATAAGAACGTCCGAAGTCCAGGCGAAGCAATCGCGCCAGATAGGTGCCAAACTGCACCGGGGCGGGTTGATCCAGCCCCCACTCGGTGCGGATCGCCGCCACCACCTCCGGATCGGCG
>CBEVTG010000189.1:0-4762 GCA_965552745.1 uncultured bacterium | reverse complement strand
GGTCTCCTACAAGCAGCCTCTGTCGGTCCTCATGATGGACCTGGATCGGTTCAAACGCGTCAACGACACCCATGGACACCTGGTGGGCAGCCGTATGCTCACCCTGGTGGGGCGCATCATCCGCGAGAACCTCCGGGTGGTCGACGTCAGCGGCCGCTACGGCGGAGAGGAGTTCATCACCTACCTGGCGGAGACCTCTCCGGAAATGGCGGTGGCTGCCGCGGAGCGCATCCGCAAGGGGCTCGAGTGCCAGACCCTCCGGCACGGCAAGGCCAGGGTCCGGATCACCATCAGCATCGGCGTGTCCTGCTTCCCGGGGCACGGAAGCGACGTGACTTCCCTGGTGACGCGCGCCGACAGCGCCCTGTACCGTGCCAAAGAGGGCGGCCGCAACCGGGTTGTCAAGTCCGCCTGATCCCGGCCGTTCCCCACACTTCCCCGTCCTGCCCCCGGCGCCAGTCTCTTCAGCCACCCTCTGCACCGGTCCTGGTGCCGAGGTATAATCGACTTTCCATGAAAGTACGCTCTACCCGCCGGCTGGCGCTCAGCTCCAGCCTGGCCATTCTTCTGGCCGCCGCGGTGGCGGCAGCCTCCGAGGAAGCAGACCCTCCCCAGACGGCCCAGGCGACCGAGCCCCTGCGCGCCAGCGGCTACCTGATCCTCGATCACCGGGACAGCCAGAGGATGGTCAAGGCACGGCTCCGCAAGTTTATCGACGAGGTCCGGTCGAGCGTACCTCCCGGGTTCAGCCGCGAGGAGACCCGCCGCCAGGTGGACACCTTCCTCGAGTCGGATCTTGAGTCTTCAGAGGATCTGCCGCACCTCAATCTGGAGTTCGCGGCGGGCGTAACGCCCGACAACCTGATTGCCTATCTTGAAAACACCCCCTCCGCGCAGGAAAGCCGGCACCTCTGTTCTCTCTCCTGCCCGGTCAAGGCCATGTTCAAGAACGGCTTTCACATCCACCTCACGCGCCCGGCGGGCGGCCTCGGTGACAGCGTCTTCGCATTGGAGTTGCGAGGCGCCCGGGTTGGCCACGGGCCCAACCCGACCCAGACCTCCACGAGCGGCCTGGAGGTCGAGCGCCAGAGCCTGCTGGACCGGTATCCCGTCGCCGCTGACGGCCGCAAGCCGGTCGGGCGGATGTTCGGCGTGCGCATCTATCTGGGCGAAGCGGTCATACCTGAGAGCTCCCAAGGGCTGCTTGATTGAAGCGGCTCTCTCCCGCGACCTCCCCGCAAGCCCCGCTCTACGCCCCGCCCCGCCCGGGAGTTTCATGAATTGCTGATTATTCTTGACAGCATTCGGATCCCGGTGCTACCTTCCCGACCACCATGATGCCTACACTACGAACCATCGATACGTTGCAGGGTTCCGTCGCCGGGAAACCGACTCCTCCCTTTACCGTCGTACTGATCAAGCCATCGAAGTATGACGAGGACGGCTACGTCGTGCGCCACGTCCGCGGCGTACTGCCCAGCAACACGCTGGCGGCCATCCATTCGCTGACCCGCGACGTGGTCGAGCGCGACGGCCTGGGAGAGGGTGTCAAGGTCCGTACGCTGCTGTACGACGAGACGGTGCAGCGGATCGATCCAAAGCGCATCGCGCGCCGCGCACTGCGTGGCGGCGGGCGGGCTGTCGTCTGCCTGTGCGCCGTGCAGAGCAATCAATTTCCCCGCGCGGCCGATCTCGCGTTGCAGTTTCGCGACATGAATCTGCCGGTCCTCATCGGCGGTTTTCATACCAGCGGCATCATGGAGTTGTTTCCCGATTTGACGCCCGAGTTGCAGGAGATGATCGACCACGGTGTCACGCTCGTGCACGGTGAGGTGGAGGAAGCATGGTCCGGCCTCCTGCGCGACGCTTATCTCGGCCAGCTCAAACCGCGCTACGACATCACGGAGCGACCGGATCTGAGTGTGCAGCCAATCCCGGAGCTCGACCGCTCTTATATGAAGCGCTTTGCCTACCCGAACATGGGCACCATCGATGCCGGTCGCGGCTGTCCGTTCAACTGCTCCTTCTGCACGATCATCAACGTGCAGGGACGGAAGATGCGCAACCGCTCGGCCGCCGAAATCAAGAGAGTGGTCCGGAAGAACTGGAAGAAGAAGATCGATTACTACTTCTTCACGGACGATAACTTCGCCCGCAACCCGAACTGGGAAGAGATCTTCGATGACCTCATCGACCTGCGCGAAAATGAAAACATCAAGATCGATTTCATGATCCAGGTGGACACCCTGGCCTGGAAGATTCCCCGGTTCATCGAAAAGGCGGCCCGCGCCGGCTCCACGCAGGTGTTCATCGGCATGGAATCGATCCGTCCCGAGAACCTCAAGGCGGCGGGCAAGACGCAGAACAAGGCAAGGGAGTACGCCGAGATGGTCGATTTGTGGCACCAGCACGGCATCGCCTGCCACGTGGGGTACATTCTGGGGTTCCCGGCCGACACACCGGAGAGCATCGCCGAAGACGTCCACGCCCTCATCCACGAGATCAAGATCGATCAGGCCTCATTCTTCATGCTCACGCCCCTGCCGGGCTCGCGCGACCACCTAGAGATGGTCCGCAAGGGTGCCTGGATGCATTCGGATCTGAACCGTTTCGATTCCTTCCAGCCTGTGATGGATCACCCGAAGATGAGCGCCGGGGAATGGTCCGAGGCCTACCACCAATGCTGGAAGACGTTCTATTCGTTCGACGCCATGAGACTGATACTGGGGCGAGCGACTGCTCGCACCTACTGGGGGCAGTTCAAGAACTACGTCTGGTACCGCGCCGCCATGATTGAGAAGGCACACCCCATGATCAGCGGCTTTCTGCGCCTCAAGGACCGCACCCAGCGGCGCCGCGGATACGCGGTGGAGTCGCGCTTCGCGCACCTGCGCCGGCGCGTTCCCGAGGTGGCCGGACAGCTGCGGGCGTGGGTCAGTCTCTTCCTGGAGATGGAGGAGCTGTGGCTGCAGACCCGTCATGTCACTCGCCCTGCACCGGGGCAGCGCTCGACGGTGAGCGACTCGATCAGCGCCATCACCACCGGTATCGGCCAGTCGGCTCGCGAGCAAATGGTCAGGGCCGGCGCCAACCTGGAGCACGCCAGGGGCGCAGCCCGCGAGCAGATGGTCAGGGCCGGCGCCCACCTGGAACACGCCAGGGGCGCAGCCCGCGAGCAAATGGTCAGGGCCGGCGCCCACCTGGAACACGCCAGAGGCGCAGCCCGCGAGCAAATGATCAAGGCGGGCACGCACCTCGAACACGCTCGGGGTGCGGCGAGGCGTTCGCTGGCCTCTGTGGTGGCACGCCTGCACGCTCGTCTCAACCCTCTCTCGTTCCGCGGGCTGCACAGCCGGCAGCATCTGGCCGATCACTGGCGCTCGACGCGAGGGGCGCTACGCTCCGGCCGCCTCTGGCGCCTGCGCCCCCTGCGCTCGGCGACCAACCTGGTGCGCGACGTCAACTGCACCACCCGCTTCGGCCTGGCCCTGATGTCCGCCCGCGAGAAGTAAGACCCAGCCAGCGGCTCAGGGCCTGGCACGTGGCTCGAATTCTCCCAGTATCTTGTTGAAAAACAAGAATTTATATCCCACACCCCTTTTCTGAAACCCCCGCCGCGCCTTGCCAGTAGAATGGGTGGACGGTGGGACAGAGTGCTTTACGAAGCAATGACGAACCGGACGCTGCCCTCATCACCCGGATTCTCGGGGGTGAAGCGGATCTGTACGAGGAACTCATGCGCCGTTACCAGCGCCTGGTGGCTTCGGTCATCTACAAGATGGGCATCCCGGTCGACGATATGGAGGATCTGGTGAGCGAAGTATTCATGAAGGCGTATCGCAACCTGGCCCGCTACCGGCCAGAGAACGCCTTCTCGACCTGGATCTACCGCATCGCCACCAACCGGGCTCTCGACGAGATCCGCTCCCGGCGGCTCCGAAGCCGCTTCGGACCGCTCGACGAGCGCCTGCCCGCGCCCGGGCCGGGAGTCGAGGGTGAGGTCAACGCGGGGGATTGCAGCGCCGCGGTCGGTCGCGCCCTCGAACAGCTGCCGCGCGAGTACCGGGCTCCACTGGTGCTGCTCCACATGGAAGATCGCAAGGTCTCCGAGATCGCCGACCTTCTGGGGATTCCGGAGGGAACGGTGAAGACTCGCCTGGCCCGCGGGAGGGTAAAGCTGCGCCGCATCATCGCGCGCCAATTTCCGGAGTACGCAGTATAAGATCGTGAGCCCATGACCTGCCGACCCTACGAGCGCTGGATCGAAGACGAAGCGAGCGGATTGATCGCCCCCGGCGTCGAGATCCGGCTGCACGAGCACCTGAGAACCTGCGGCACCTGCCGACGGTACCGCGAGCGTACCGTGTCGCTGGCACACCTGCTGGCCCGCACGCGCGCCCAGGTACCGCTGGTGGATGTGCGCAAACGTGTGATGGACGCCATTCACGCCGGGGTGCGGCCGGCCGTGGCGCCCAGACGGTTCGGGCGGAGGACGCTCTGGCAGGCGACGGCAGCTTCACTCGCTCTCTTCCTCCTGCTTGGTGTGCTGGGAGGCCTGTCAGCCCTGCTGTTCTCCGCCCGATCGCTGTCCAGCGGTGCTGCCACCTGGCGGACGCTCAAGGGGCTCGGTGCCACACTGTGGTCACTTCTGGGGGCGGCCGGGTCACTCGTTGCGAGCCTGCTCGACGCCGCCGCGCAGGCAGCCGTGTCACTTGCCCCGATGCTGCCCTTCCTCGAAGTGGCGGCCCTGACCATCCTTGCA
>CBEVTG010000188.1:0-4766 GCA_965552745.1 uncultured bacterium | reverse complement strand
AGAGCCAGAGCGAAGATCAGGAAGTATCGATGGAGGTTCTGAAGGACAAACGGAAACGCCGTTTCACCCCGATAGCCGCGGCGCGATTCTCCCACCGCGCACGCCGGCGGATCGAGAAAATAGGCTCTGTAATAAGCCTTGCGATAGTAGTAGCACGTGGCGCGGAAGCCAAGCGGCGCCCACAGAATCAGGATTGCGGGCGACCATTTCCACCAATCCAGCAGGAGAAGGGGTGAGTAGAACGGAGACAGGTACGGTCCCCATTCATAGTGGGCGCCCTGCAGGGCGGCCCATGTCGAGTAGACGCCGAAGATACCGAGCCCCAGAGCCACCAGCACCGGCTGCAACCACCATGCATCGCGGCGGAGGGTACGGCCGAGACCATCTTCCTGAAGGACATGCGGTAAGGTGGACATTCCCATCACTCTCCGAAGGCAGCACCGTCCAGGGTTGCGCGGATCCCCGCTGGGCCCGAGCTAAGGTGGGCGCGGTCAGGCATACAAACGCGCAGCGCAGGTAAGTGCATCACGTCGTTTTTACAACTGGTGCGTTGAGGCCGGGGAAGTACCGGCGGCAAGAGAGTTACTTTACCATAGCTGCCAGAGCAGCGCGAGAGGGAGGCGAAAAGCGGGGAATTTCAGGATGAGTGGAGGCGGCGATCGGAATCGAACCGATGTATAAAGGTTTTGCAGACCTCTGCCTTACCGCTTGGCTACGCCGCCTGACTTTCCGGCCCGGGCACGGTCGCTCGACCCGTCGCTCTGCCCAGCAGCGGCATAGCGGGGTCGAACCGTAACTCTGTACTGGGGACGTCCTCGAGTCCGCGCCGGAGCGGGCATTCAAAAAATGGAGCGGGAAACGGGATTTGAACCCGCGACTCCGACCTTGGCAAGGTCGTACTCTACCACTGAGTTATTCCCGCACACGGATGGTGTACCAGAATTTCTGATACACGACTGTAACAT
This sequence comes from uncultured bacterium, assembly GCA_965552745.1. Taxonomy (GTDB): domain Bacteria; phylum Acidobacteriota; class Polarisedimenticolia; order JAPUKU01; family JAPUKU01; genus JAPUKU01. Next base: position 3,801 of record CBEVTG010000188.1, on the reverse strand, counting down.
AATTTAGCAAAGCAGTTCCGAAGTTGTCAAGAAAGGGCATCCGGTGCCTGGAAAGCGTTCGTGAGGTGTTCAATGCGCAGAGATCCATCCTGATCCGGCTCCACACCCACGACATCGAACCGGCAGTCGAGCGCTGCAAGTTCGGGAAACTCGACCAGGAAGAGCGCCGCGGCGCGCGCGATGCGGGTCTGTTTGGGGAACGACACGGCCTCAAAAGGGGAGCCGGCACCCTGAGATCGCCGCATCTTGACCTCGACGAAGGCGAGAACATCGCGCAGCCGGACGACGAGATCGATCTCAGCTCCTCCGCGCCGGTAGCGCCGGGCGAGGATCCGGTAGCCGCGCGAGCTCAGGTAAGAGGCCGCGGCTTCTTCCCCTGCCCGCCCGCCACGGTCCGGGCCCGCCTGCAGGGACGGTCTCAGGGCAAATCCTCGTCCCAGAAGTCCTCGCCCGGCGGGAGAGCGCGACGTCTGCCGCGGCCGCCCGGAGAGCCTCCCTGCCGTCGAATCTGTTGTAGCTGATGGCGCAGCCGGCGGCTGAACTCCTGCATGAAGACGAGCAGTTGGGCTTGCTGGTGGGGTGAAAGATGGGCGGCGATTTCTTCGTCGATCTGCTGGCGCTTGTTCTCGAACGCGCGTCGCGCCGCCCTCGCTTCCCGCAGGCGCGTCTCGATCTGGTCGTCGTCAGCGTCGGCGTGAAGGAGGCGTCTTAGATCGTACATGGCACGGTGTCTCTGATACCTCATCTCCTGGCGAGACTGTTCCATCTCATCCAGCAACGGCAGTACCGCTGCCTCCTGCTCGGGGCTCATCTGAAGCTCCCGCTTCAGCCTCGACAACATCACTAGCTGGAACGTCTCACGAAGTTCCTCCGCTGCTTCGGAATTTGGATCGCCGGGGCGCGGCGCGGGTGCCGCCGTGGCCACCGGGGAGGCCAGGACCAGAGCTCCCAGCGCCACAAGGGGGGCCAGGACACTCAATCGATTATGAAACCTCATCATCATTTCTCCTTTGCGGGAGATCGCTCGTGTCAATCTCCTGCTCGAGCCAGGTCCATAGACGTTGGACCTGTTCGGAACTCAGGTCGTTGAACTCCTCATACAGATCGGCGAGGGGGTCCTCAACCGAGAAGGCGGCCGGCAGAATCTTGTCCGTGAGCTCCGCCGCCTGAAGAACGTCGGCCAGGATTTCGTCCGTCTCCAAAATGGACGGCTCACGAGGATGATCGAGAAGGGCGACCGCCACGACAAAAACCATTGCTGCTGCAGCGAGGGCCCGGCACCAGAGCTCCCCGCCCCGATCCGGAACTGCGAGAGGCTCCCCAGGTGCACCGGTCTCGTTATGAGCGTCGATCCGCCGACGCACATGCGGCGCGAACGACTCCCAATAGGTGGATCCCGGATCGGGGGTTTCGTCGCGGGCAACCTGTTCCCACAGACTGCGTGCCTCGCGGGATTCGGTGCGGCAGGCGGAGCAGCTCTCCAGGTGCTCGGTTAATTTGCGGTGGCGGCGCGCGGAGAGGCCGTCCGTGAGAGCGAACAGGATCCAGCGTCTGGCGCTCGTGCACTTCATCGACGGCCACCCAGCTGGCGCCGCAGGTGGCGCAGCGCGTGGAACAGGTTGGCCTTGACGGTGCCGATCGTGCATCCCATCAGGCACGCCACCTCGGCGTGAGTCATTTCTTCGTAAATCTTCAACACCAGCGTGTGCCTCTGCTTTTCAGGTAGATCGCGCACGGCGGCCTGCAGGCGCCGACTGCCAAGAGGGTCTTCACTTCCCGGAGCCATGCGGGACGGCAAGGTGTCAGGATCAAGTGCCGAGGTGGGGAAGCGGCGCTGTTTGCGGGCTCTGGAGCGCACCAGATTGAGGGCAATCTGTCGCAGCCAGGTGCCGAAACGGCTTTCGCCGCGAAACCGCGCCATCGAGCGATAGGCGCGCACGAAGGCCTCCTGGGCAATGTCGTCTGCCTCGTCGTGGTTTCCGGTAAGACGCCGGCAGAATGCGTAGACACCCCGCTGATGCCGGCGCACGAGGTGCTCGAACGCCTCGCTGTTCCCGGCCTGGGCCCGGGCCACCCAATACTCATCATTTTCATTCACCCTCGTCGGGTCGGTCATGAGGCCGGCCCCCTGCTGATGAGACGCCCGGGGGGGTCCGGGGGTTGAATGCGTTTTTCGAGATACGGGAGATTCCTCAGGAGCGCTTGACGCGGCAGCCGTCGGGGAGGTCCTCGATCACCACTCCCCGCGCGGCCAGTTCATCGCGAAGGGTATCCGCCCGGGTGAAGTCGCGCCGTCCGCGGGCTTCCAGACGTTCGCGCACCTTGCCACGGAGGTCCGCATCCAGTCCGTCCATTGAGTACTGGATGACAAGTGTGCGCTCGCCTATCTGTATGCATTCCTCCCGGCTCTCCTGGAGGCACAGGTATCCCAGCACGCACTGGACATCGCGCAGAAAATCAAGGATCTGCGTGCGGTTCGTCTCACCGCCCCGGCCGGCGTCAAACGCGGAGTTGACTTCCCGCACAAGATCAAAAAACGCTCCCAGGGCCGCGGGAGCGTTGAGATCATCCTCCAGTCCGGCGCGGAAGGAAGAGGCGGCACGCCTGACCCTGTCGGTGAGTCCGGCGTCAGCGCCCGGGACAAGGCTCTGGCGGTGAACGCGAAGGACAAAGTCGTCGAGCCGGGTAAGTGCCGCCGCCGATTGCTCCAGCCCGGCAATCGTGAAATTCAGCGGCTTGCGGTAGTGGGCGGAGAGAAGCAAATGCCGGATGGCGCGCGGAGCATGGCCCTTTTTCAGCAGGTCGCGCAGAGTATAGAAGTTGCCCTTTGACTTGGACATCTTCTCGCCGTCCACGATCAGGTGGGCGCAGTGCAGCCAGTAGTTCACAAACGGTTGTCCCGTCGCCGCCTGGCTCTGGGCGATTTCGTTCTCATGGTGGGGGAATATGTTGTCTACCGCACCCGTGTGGATGTCGAATTGCTCGCCAAGGTACTTCATGCTCATGGCGGAGCACTCCAGGTGCCAGCCCGGCCGGCCCTCCCCAAAAGGGCTGTCCCAGAAAGGTTCTCCGGGTTTGCGGAGTTTCCAGAGCACGAAATCCCGGGCGTTCTCCTTCTCATACTCGTCGCTGTCGATGCGCGACACCGAAGAATCCTCGGCGGGTTGGGCCCCCGACAACTTCCCGTAACCGGGAAACGAGCTGATGCGGAAATAGATCGATCCCTGAGCCTCGTACGTATGCCCTTTTTCCTGAAGCCGGCACACCAGTTCGAGCATCTCGGGAATATGTTCGGTGGCTCGCGGGTACATTTCCGCGCGCTCGATGCCCAGCGTATCGAGATCCTCAAAGAATGCCTTGATGAAAGGCGCTGTGTACTCTTCGAGGCTCACTGCCTGCTTGAGAGCGTTCTGGATGGTCTTGTCGTCCACGTCCGTCAGGTTCATGATCTGGTGGACGCGAAAACCGCTGAACTTCAGCGTGCGTCGGAGCAGATCTTCCCATACGTAGGCGCGAAAATTACCGATGTGGGCAATATCGTAGACGGTGGGCCCGCACGTGTAGAGCCTCGCCTCGCCCTCATGTACAGGGCGAAATTCCTCTTTCCTTCGGCTCAGTGTGTTGAAAAAAGTCAGCATGTGCGCGGGCGCGAGACAATCAGCGCTCGAGCGGGGGAGGCGGGCGCCCGGCACACAAAGTCTAGCCCTGCATGAACATCAAGTCAAACGCGATGGGGATGGAAACCGGTACGGTTGGGAGTGATCAGCCGCCGACCTGGGATAGCAGGGATCGAACGTCGGG
>CBEVTG010000187.1:0-4784 GCA_965552745.1 uncultured bacterium | reverse complement strand
GCCGCGACCATATCGACAAGAAAGACGATCCAGCCGCCGCAGAGCAGAGGATGATCGACTATGCGCCGTTGAAGCGCATTGGAACACCTCCCGAAATCAGCCACGGGGTCCTCTATCTGGCTTCATTCGAGGCGCGCTTTATTACGGGTACTGCATTACCCATTGATGGTGGATCGACCGCTGGCCATTGAGTGTGTGCCTGGCCCCACCGGGAAGTCCGAGTAGGGTCACAAGCAACAGTTGGTACGCCTTCCAGGGTGAGTCTGCCGTCAGAGGTCAAGCTGGCGAAACTCGGTGGAAAGCTGACCAATCAGGCTGGTTGCCGGGGACTTTTGAAAGGAGCGAGCAATGTCATCCTCACATATTGCTTTATTCATCGCATGCTGCAGCCTTGCAGTTCCCTCGAGCCTCGTTTTCGCTGATGAAGAAATTCAGGAGCCGACCACAGAAGAACTTCTTGCGCACCCTGAAGTCAAAGGTGCTCTCGGAGCCATCGATGCATGGGTAGAAGGCGTTCGTACGTACGACAGAATCCCTGGGATATCCGTCGGCATTGTTCGTGATCAGGACCTGATCTGGAACAACGGCTACGGGTATTCAAACCTCGACAAAAACGGCCGGCTGATGCGGATACGCTTTACAGCATCTGCAGCATCAGCAAGCTGTTTACATCAATCGCCGTCATGCAATTGCGTGATGCCAATAAACTTAAATTGCGAGATTCTGTCGGAGATCATCTGGACTGGTTTGATATCACACAGGCATACGAGAAAAGCGGACCGATCACGATCGAGAGTCTGTTGACTCACTCTTCAGGATTACCCAGAGAATCCGATTTTCCCTATTGGGGTGGACCGGACTTTCCGTTCCCAACCCGGGAGCAAATGATCGAAAAACTGAAGACCCAGCGCACGCTCTATCCTGCGCAACGTCATTACCAGTACTCGAATCTAGCTCTCTCACTGGCCGGTGAGATTGTGCAGGAGCAGTCGGGACAGGAATACCAGGCCTATATAAAGGCGAACATTCTGGACCCGCTCAGACTCTCGAGCACTCGCACCTATTATCCAGAAAAAATGCGCGGTGATGAGCTGGCGATCGGATATACCGGCATGCAGCGTGACGGAACAAGGGAGCCGGTGAAGCCATTCTTCACCCGAGGAATCACGCCGGCGGCAGGTTTTACATCGTCAGTGAAAGATTTGGCCAGATTCGCCAGCTGGCAGTTCAAGCTCCTCGAAGATGGTGGTGAGGACGTACTGGACGCAAACACACTGCGGGAAATGCATCGCGTCCACTGGCTTGATGACGAAAACGGCCGGATGCGCGGCCTCGGTTTCAGTATCTGGCGCGTAGGGGACATAACGGTTGTCGGTCACGGCGGTGGCTGCCCCGGGTACATCACCAATTTCTTGATGTCTGCGAAGGATCAGGTTGCGATCGTGGCTCTGACAAACGCGGGTGATGGTCCCGCCCAACGCCTGACACAGAACATGCTGAAGACAATCAATGCCGCATTGAAAAAGGCGAAAACGCCGTCGGAAGATACCATGCCGGATTTCTCAATGTATGAGGGAAACTATCAAGCGCCTCCGTGGGGTGGCGAGATGGCAATTCGTCAGTGGGACGATCAGCTCGTAGCAATCTCAATTCCCTCGGATGATCTGGAAAAGGCCATGACCAAGCTTGAACATGACGATGGCCATACGTTTGTTCGCCTGACGGATGATGATGAACCCCGGGAACCCTGGGTTTTCGAAATGGCGGATGCCGGTAAAGCGCAACGCATCCTTCGGCATAGTAGCTATTGGAAAAGAATCGATTGAGGCAAGAGAACTCTGTAGCGCTACCACATGTTGCCGAGGGCAACCCTGATCGCCTCTCCGCTTACACCGCTGGATTCCTCGGATGCGAGGAATGCGATCATCTCGGCCACTTCCTGGGGCGTGGCTACGCGGCCCGGCGGATACGATGCTGCCCGCTCCTTCCACACCTGATCGGTCGTGATACCCCGATCCTTCGCCTCCTGGCGGGCCGAACGCTCGGCCATCTCCGTCCGAACCCAGCCGGGCAAGACAGCGTTCGATGTAATGCCGTAACGCCCGCCGTCCACCGCGACCGAGCGCATTAATCCCAGCAGCCCGGCTTTGGAGCTGTTGTATGCACTTCCGGCGTGTTCGGGGACCAGGCCGGACGTAGAACTCGTATAAACAATGCGTCCGAATTGGCGTTCGATCATTCCCGGCATGACAAGCCTCGAGAGATGAAATGGACCATCAAGATTGACCCGCATCGCCTCACTCCAAACGTCCGATTTCTGTTCCCAGAGGACAACCTCGTGCGCTGAGCCGATACCGTGGTTGCATATAAGGATCTCAATCGGTCCCAGTCGTTGCTCAGCCTCCGCAACGGCGTGCGCACAGCCCTCTGGAGTTCCGAGATCTGCCACCGAATACTCGAGCCCGACATCTGCCAGTTCCTGCTGACTTCGGGCGACGCATATCGTTTTGGCGCCACGAGACGCCAGGAGCTCGGCAGTTGCACGCCCTATTCCGCGGCCCCCGCCCGTGATTAAAGCTACGCGTCCTTCGACTCCAGCCATGCTTCACATCCTCCCTGCGGACTTTTGGGGTCAGTATACAGAATTGCAGACGCTTGAGGATGGCTCTTTATCTATGGTTCTGCCGCCTCCAAAGCGGTGCGACAGTCTAACGGGGCCCCGCCGGTGTCCACCAGGAGCCCGTAGCCGGTATGCGGAGAAGTGCCAGAGCCCCGGTTGAAATACGGGAGGGCTGCCCTATATTGAGAGACTGGGATAGTTACGGGATCGATTGCCCGGATCCTGAGCGCTCCGATGGACTCAAACCAGTTCTCCGGCACGAAGAGCCCGATCCAGGAGGCCACCAAGCCCACCCCGCAGGCAGCCTGCTCACTCCGGAAGAAGACGGTCTTTGGGCTGATCCTGCTCGCGGGGCTCGTGGGCTTCGTCGAGGCTGCCTTCGCGACCTACTATTTCGTGGCCGTTCCCAGAGACCAGCGGCATCTCATCGAGGCCACGCTCGGCCTGAGATCGAGCGTGCGCAATACTGTTCTGCGTTACCGACCTCATCCGTATCTCAACTATGTCGGGAACCCGGACTACGCCCTTCCGGACGGTCAGCGGCCGTACCACGGGATCGGTATCCGGACGACCGATGTGCCGCTCACCGAGCGGCGGCCCGGCACGTTGCGTATTGTGGCACTGGGCGGCAGCACCACGTACGGGCATGCCTTCAGAGATGCCAGAAATGTGTGGCCTGACATAGTCGGTGAAAGGCTCGCTTCTTCGAATGGGGTGGAGATCGACACCATCAATGCCGGCGTGATCAGCTACACCACCTTCGAGCTCCTCGGGGTGGCGATGATGTGGCTCCCGGAGTTTCAGCCCGACATCGTCACCGTGCACACCGGGTTCAACGATGCCTTCAGCGTCGGCTTCCCGGATGAAGGCGGGCCGGACAACACGTCATTCCGCCATTCGTGGACGTACACGCCGGTGCCCGATCTGGTCCGGACCGCCATGCGTCTGAGCTACTCCATCCGGGTGTCCGGGATGCGCTGGTTCACCGAAAAGGGGTACCTGATCGGCGACATGACGACATCCATGCAGTTTCCGCTGCCTTCCATGGACCAGGTGCGTGAGAATGCCCGCGGGGCTACAGGCAAGTACTTCCGAAGAAACCTCGAGACACTCATCACGCTCATCCGCAGGACCGGAGCCACGCCGGTGCTGATCAACATGCCAATGAACCCGGCAAAGGAAAAGGGGATGGGTCCCTATTACGATGCGGTCTCAGATGCGATCGTCCGAAACAATCGCATCATGGCTGAGGTCGGCGACCAGGAGGGAGTGGTAGTGGCCGATCTGTTCAACCAAATGCGCGATGCCGGCCTGTTCCTGGACGCGGGGCACGTGAACTCTAGGGGTATGGAGCGAAAGGCGCAGATTATCACCGAAACTTTGCAACCGATCGTTCGTCAGGAGCTGCAGTAGCAGTCCCGGTTCTACCTACACCCTGGGCTGCTGCTGGGTGACGCAGTGCATGGCCCCGCCTTCCTCCGTGAGGGAGACGGCATCGATTCCGACAACCTCTCTTCCCGGAAACAGCTCACCAATAATCTCCTTGCCCTTCAGGTCGTCGGCATTTCCGAAGACGGGCACCAGGACGACGCCGTTTGCGACGTAGTAGTTCATGTACGCAGCGTCCGTGAGAACGTTGGATCCGTACCAGCGGGGATCCTTGCTGATGCGGAGCACTCCGTTCTGGGGCGAGGGAAGGGGCACGAGGGTCAGGCGTTTTCCGGACTCGGTGGTGGCGACCCTGAGCTCCTCCAGATGCTTCTTGAAGTACGCGTAGCGCGGGTCGTTCTGATCGTCGGTCCACTGGTAGAGTACGGTCGATTCATTCACGAAGCGGGCGGCGATATCAATGTGGAAGTCAGTCGTGTCACCCCAGCTCTCGCACGCCTTCGGGGGTGCTCCCGAGAGCCAGATGAAGTGCTTGACGCCCAGGTAACTCTTTAACAGGTGTTCAATCTCTTCCTGGCTCTTGTCGGGGCTACGGTTCGGGTTGATGATCGAGCTGCGGGTCGCCATCAGCGTCCCCTTGCCGTTGACCTCGATGGCGCCTCCTTCGGTGACCAGCGGAGCCTTGAAAACCGGCAGGGACAGCGCTTCGCCTATTCTCGAAGGTACCCGGGCGTCGTCCTCGTGGTTGAAGCGACCACCCCATCCATTGAAGATC
>CBEVTG010000186.1:0-4817 GCA_965552745.1 uncultured bacterium | reverse complement strand
CCGGACTGTTCCTGGCGCTGGTGACCCAGCGCATTCTCTGGCGCCTCGATCCGCCCTTGAGGTCCCTGGCGGCGGCTGAAGCGGCCCTCGACGCACCATTTCTGGCTTCACTGCCTGAAATACCGGGCGGCGCACCGGCCGGACCGCTTCGCCTCGAGAGCGCACCGGCCCTCGGCTCCGAAGGTCCGATCACCCCGCTCGCCGAGGCCGCGCGCGGCTTTCGCGATCTACGCACAGGTGTACTGCTGGCGCAGGGGGGCGATGCCGCCCGCGTGCTCCTGGTGACCGCGTGCCGCCGTGGGGAAGGAAAAAGCTTCGTTGCCAGCCACCTGGCCCTGTCTCTAGCACAGCGCGGGACGCGCGTCCTCCTCATCGATGCCCACCTGGGGCGACCGAGAACACACCGGATATTCGGGGTAGCACCGGGCCCGGGGTTGATCGATGCGCTGGCGGGCAGGGTTCGGCTGGAGGAAGCCGTGAGAGCAACGGACCACCCCGGCCTGTTCATCCTTCCGGCAGGGGACGTCAATGGAGGCGGTCACGAGTTGCTGGATGCCGCGTCCCTGCGCCACCTGCGAGATCGCCTGCTGCAGCCAACACGGTTTGACCATCTGGTGATCGACGCCGGAGACATCCACTCTACCGCCACACCCGAGCGGCTGGTCGTTGCCTGCACGGGCGTGCTGATCCTGGTTCGATCAGGCCGCACCCTGGCCCGTGAGCTTAGAATTTCGGCGGCAACCGTTCGCCGGCACGGCATCTCATTCCTGGCGGGAATCTGGATGGGAGGCGAGCCTTCTGCCGGTCGCGCCCGGCTGGCAACTCCGGAGCCCATCAAAACCTCGATCTGGGGCTCCGCCAGCGAACCTGTTTCTACGCCGCAGGCCGCGCCCACCGAAGGGGATGGGGTCCCGAGCCACAGCGCCGCCGCGCAGGATCCGTCTCTCTCGCAGGCCGACAGTCTCGACCCGGAGGTCGCTCGCCGTCTCGTCGAGCGTCTGCGTGATCGTTTCGGCCGGGAGCGCGGCTCCGCCTGATTGCTCGCACGATTTGCCGCCGTTTTGACTTCCGAAGAGCGGCTAGGTTAACATTTAAAAATAACCCGCGAGGGCTGCAACCCATTGAAGCTCCCGGCGGCGATCGGCGTCATCCCGGTCCGATTCGCTTCTACACGCTTCCCAGGTAAAGCGCTGGCAGATCTCGGCGGCAAGCCGATGATCGAGCGTGTGTGTGAGCGGGCCCGGCAGGCGCAGGCGCTCGAAACGATCCTCGTTGCCACCGACGACGAGCGCATTTCACGCGTCGTTAAAGCGATCGGCATCGAGGTGTGCATGACCTCGGCAGGACACCGCAGCGGCACAGAGCGTACCGCCGAGGTGGCAAAGGGCCGGAAGGAGCCGATTGTCGTGGTCATCCAGGGGGACGAGCCGCTGATCGACCCGAATGGAATCGACCGCAGCGTCGCTGCGCTGCGCGAGGAACCCGATCTGGCCGTGTGCACCCTCGCAGAGGTCATCGAGGAGCCGGAAGAGGTGTTCGATCCAAACGTCGTCAAGGTGGTGCTGGATGGTCAGGGTGACGCTCTGTACTTTTCACGCAGCCCGGTCCCCTACCTGCGCGGCGACGGAGACCTGGAATCCCGAGTTCGCGCCGCCCTGCGCCGGAAAGGACAGACACGCGACCTCCAGCACATTGGACTGTACGCTTTCCGGCGGGAGAATCTGCTGAAATTCGTGGCCCTGCCGGAGTGCGAATCCGAGAAGGCCGAAGCGCTGGAGCAGTTGCGCTGGTTGCATGCGGGCGCCCGCGTGCGTACCCTGCTGTCACCGGGACGGTCTGTGGGTGTGGACACCCCTGCGGATCTGGAGAAAGTCCGGCGCCGCCTGACAGCTGAGTCGCAAACCCACTGATGCCGCTGGCAAAGACAAATCCGACCAAATACATCTTCATAACCGGTGGGGTGCTATCGTCCCTGGGCAAGGGGCTGGCCGCCGCCTCGATTGGCCGCCTCCTGGAGGCCCGCGGCTTCCGGGTCACGCTGCAGAAGTTCGATCCTTACCTCAACGTTGACCCGGGAACCATGAGCCCCTACCAGCATGGAGAGGTGTTCGTGACCGATGACGGCACCGAGACCGACCTCGATCTCGGACATTACGAGCGCTTCACCAGCACGGTCACCACACAGAATCACAACTTCACGACCGGCAAGATCTACCACAACGTGATTTCCAAGGAACGCCGCGGCGACTACCTGGGTGCCACGGTGCAGGTAATTCCACATGTCACCGACGAGATCAAGGAGGCGATCCGCACCGTGTCCTCCGGAGTTGACGTCCAGATCGTCGAGATTGGCGGCACTGTGGGCGACATCGAATCCCTTCCCTTTCTCGAGGCGATTCGCCAGTTCCGGCAGGATGTCGGTCCGCGCAATGCAATTTTCATCCACCTCACCCTGGTGCCATACATCCGCACATCTAGAGAGCTCAAGACCAAGCCCACGCAACACTCGGTACGTGGGCTCACGGCCATCGGCATTCAGCCGGATGTTCTCATGTGCCGTACCGATCGCGCCCTGCCCGATGATCTCAAGAACAAGATAGCCCTCTTCTGCAACGTCCCAGCTGAAGCGGTCATTACCGCGCAAGATGTTGAGTCGATCTACGAGGTGCCGCTGGCGTTTGCACAGGAAGGCCTCGACGCGGTGATCCTGAAGCTGCTTGACCTGCCCTATCGCGACAAAAACATGCGCGACTGGGAAGAGGTTGTGGAAATTCTGCGCAATCCCCGGGACCGGGTGGTCATCGGCATGGTGGGCAAGTACACACACTACGAAGACTGCTACAAGAGCCTCAACGAAGCGCTCGTGCATGGGGGAATTTCGAACCATGCTGCCGTCGAGCAACGCTGGATCGAGGCCACCGATCTCCAGAACGGTGAGCTCACGGCACAGCTCGACGAGGTCGACGGCATTCTGGTGCCGGGCGGCTTCGGCCTGCGGGGCTCAGAGGGAATGGTCAGCGCCATCCGGCATGCCTACGAGAAAAAGATCCCGTTCTTCGGCATCTGTCTGGGGATGCAGTGCGCGGTCATCGAGTACGCCCGTGAGGTGTGCGGCCTCGAACAGGCGAACAGCACCGAGTTCAATCCGGAGTCCCCAAATCCGGTGGTCTTCAAGCTGCGCGATCTGCTCGGAGTTGAGGAATTGGGGGGCACGATGCGCCTAGGCGGCTACCCCTGTGTGCTGGCCGAAAATTCCCTCGCGCAGCGATGCTTTGGACGGCGTGAAATCCGCGAGCGCCACAGACACCGTTACGAGATCAACCCGGCGTTCGTAGAGGAGCTCACGCGTCGCGGACTGCGGGTCTCGGGCACCTCCCCGGACCGCAAGTTCGTGGAGATCATCGAGCTGCCCGATCATCCCTGGTTTCTGGCCTGCCAGTTCCACCCGGAATTCAACTCCAAACCGCTGCAGCCCCATCCACTCTTCAAAGGCTTCGTGGCCGCATGCCTGGGGCGGCGCCGGAAGAGAGAGGCCTGAGAGCGAGCGGGCGCGTTTCCATGAACGCTCCGGTCCCGATCACTGATTCACTGGCTGTAGGAGGCGGAAAGCCTCTCCTCCTCATCGCCGGGCCCTGTGTCATCGAGAGCGAGGCACACTGCCTGGCCCTCAGCCAGAAGATCAAATCAGCCGCCGATGAGCATGGCTTCCCGCTCGTCTTCAAGGCATCCTTCGACAAGGCCAACCGGACCTCCGTGCGCTCGTACCGCGGGCCGGGTCTCGACAAAGGACTGGAGATTCTGGCGCGTGTGCGGCGCGAGACCGGGATCCCCGTACTGTCCGATATCCACGAGCCGGCCCAGGCAGTGCCCGCCGCCGAGGTTCTGGACGTAATTCAGATCCCCGCCTTCCTGTGCCGTCAGACCGACCTGCTGCTCGCAGCCGCGGGCACGGGCCGGACGCTCAACATCAAGAAGGGACAGTTCCTCGCTCCGGGCGATGCCGCACCCATCGTCGAGAAAGTGCGCTCCGCCGGCGCCTCCCGTGTGCTCCTGACCGAGCGTGGCACCTCGTTCGGTTACAACAACCTCGTGGTTGACATGCGCTCCCTGCCAATCCTGCGCTCACTCGGGGTTCCGATCGTGTTCGACGCCACCCATTCGGTGCAGCTTCCCGGCGGCGAGGGCGAGCGCTCGGGCGGCCAGCCCGAGTTCATCGAGCCACTGGCGCGAGCCGCAGCCGCGGTCGGGATTGACGCCCTGTTCCTCGAGGTCCATGACGATCCCTCCCGGGCCCTCTCCGATGCCTCCTCGGCACTGCCGCTCGATCGTCTGGGCTCGCTCCTGAAGAAGGTGCGGGTCGTGGACGCCGCCATCCGGGAGTCCTCGTGAGCCTGGACATCGCACGGCGCATCCTCGAAATGGAAGCAGAGGCGATCCGCGATCTGTTGCCGAAGCTCGACTCCTCTTTTGAGCAGGCCATCGACATGATCACCGGATGCCGCGGGCGGGTCGTGCTGACCGGAATGGGGAAATCCGGCATCATTTGCCAGAAGATCGCCGCCACATTCGCCTCGACCGGCACCCCTTCCCATTTCCTTCACACCGCGGAGGCCATCCACGGCGATCTGGGCATGGTGGTCTCGGGCGATGTTCTGGTCGCCGTGTCATACAGCGGTGAAACGCAGGAGGTGGTGGAGCTCCTCGAAACCCTGCACCGGCTGGACGTGCCGATCATCGCCCTCACTGGAAACCCTGATTCCACGCTGGCCCGGCACAGCGCCGTCACGCTTCACGTAGGCATTCGTGAAGATGCCGGG
>CBEVTG010000185.1:0-4819 GCA_965552745.1 uncultured bacterium | reverse complement strand
AGCGTACCAGAAGGTGCGGCGAATTTTTTCCAGCGTAGCGGCGGGGCCGTAGAGTGGGATGGCTTCGCCCTGGCGCAGAGAGTAGATACGCAGATCGTCGAGGACGAAAATATGATCGGCGTGGGTGTGCGTATACAGCACTGCATCGACGCGGTTGAGATCACAGGCCAGCGCCTGCGCCCGGAGATCGGGTGTTGTGTCAATGAGAACCCGCCGGTCGCCAAGATGAAGGACAACCGAGCTGCGCGAGCGCCGGTCTCGCGGGTCCTCGGAGCGGCACACCTCGCAATCACAGCCCACCACCGGTACGCCGAGTGAGGTCCCCGATCCCAGAAAGGTGACCTTCACTCGTCCGCCGTCTCCAAAAGGGATTCGAACGCCGCCACCGGATCGAGGGCAGCCGTGACCGGCCGCCCCACCACCAGCATATCGGCACCAGCATCCATGGCCTCAGCGGGCGTGGCTGTCCGGGCCTGATCGCCCGCGGGTGTCCCCACGGGGCGGATTCCTGGTGTCACGATGAGCGCCGATTTCGGGAGAGCGGAGCGCAACGCTCTTGCTTCCCGGGCTGAAGCGACGACGCCATCCACGCCCGCCGCCGAACCCAGGCGGGCGAGACGCAGGACCGCCGCCTCCGGCGGATCGGCAAAGCCGATTTGCTCGCACACCCTGGCGTCGAGGCTGCTCAGTACGGTTACACCCAGGATGCGCGTGGATCCACCGGAGCGCGCGCCGTTCAGGGCCGCCCGCACCATCGATTCACCACCCGACAGATGGACCGTGAGGAACTCGACCCCGAGCCGGCTCACGGAACGGGCTGCGGATTCTATGACGCTGGGAATGTCGTGCAGTTTTAGATCGAGAAAGACACGCAACCCGAGCTGGCTCAGGGCGCTGATAAAACCGGCGCCTTCCGCTGCGAACAGGGCCGCTCCCACTTTGGCACGCACCAGCCCTGGCTGTAGCCGCCGGGCCAGGTCGAGCGCCTGAGTAGCGGTCGGCAGATCGAGTGCGAGGATGATCTTTTCGGCGGGGATGGGCACCAGCGGCATTCTAACCTAATAGCAGGACTCTCCCAAGGCAGGAGCCGGCGGTGGTTGACGCACCAGAGGGCTTGTCCTACGATCAACTCATGGACACCGCGAATCGATCGAACGCATCTTCGGCGTCCGCTCTTTCCAGTCCCGGATTTGTTATCGCCTCACTGGGTGTGGCGGTGGTGGTGGCGACGACCCTGGCCGTGGCCTTGATGCCGGTGGAAGGTTCGCCCGAACGGCAGGGAGATATCCTGACCATCGCACGGGGCGAGGAAATCCAGGTGAAAGAACATCTGGTGCCGGAGAAGTATACCGTGATCGACTTTTACGCTGACTGGTGCGCCACCTGCAGGAAGGTCACGCCCGTGCTGGAGAAATTTGCCGAACGTGACTCGATGATAGCCCTGCGCAAAGTAAACGTCGTGTCGTGGGACTCTCCCGTGGCGCAGCAGTACGGTCTCAAGGCGCTGCCTTATCTGTTGCTTTACGACCCCCAGGGAAACTTGCTGGCTCAGGGAGAGAACGTTGTAACAATGCTCGAGCGCCTGATCTCCTGATCCGCCCCTGCCGCTTCGCCCGTCTCAGGATTCGGGCGGTTTCTCCTCCAACGCACCCACCAGATCGCGCACGCGCGGTATCTCATGGCGCCGGCAGTACGCATCGATACCGGAGAGCACCTCGAGGGTGGCCGATGGATTGAAGAAGTTTGCGGTGCCGATTTGCACAGCGGAAGCGCCGGCGAGGAGAAATTCGATCGCGTCTTCGGCGTTCTGGATACCCCCCATTCCCATGACTGGCAGGCCGACCTTCTGCGCCACCTGGTGCACCAGGCATACCGCCAGTGGTCTGATGGCCGGGCCTGAGAGCCCTCCGGTTACTGTGGCCAGACGGGGGGTTCGCTCGTCCACATCGATCGCCATGCCGAGAAAGGTGTTCACGAGCGACAGAATGTCCGCGCCCCCCCGGCGTGCCGCTTCACCCAGGCTCTCGATGCGGGTGACATTCGGAGTCAGCTTGACGATGAGCGGAAGCTTCGTGCGCTCACGCACGGCGCGCACCACTTTCTCGGTGAGATCTGCGTCCACTCCGAACAGCATCCCGCCCATGGGCGTGTTCGGGCAGGAGAGATTGAGTTCGATGGCTGACAGTCCCGTAGAGGCTTCCACACGCTCGGCCAATGCGGCAAACTCTTCAACCGATTCACCATACAGGTTGGCAATGACTGCGGTATTCAGCGTGCGCAATCGCGGCAGTCTGTCTTCCAGGAACGTGTTGATGCCGATGTTCTGAAGGCCAATCGAATTGAGCATGCCGGAAGGTGTCTCGCAAGTGCGCGGGTAAGGGTTGCCGTGGCGGGGGTTCAGGGACAGGCCCTTGACTACGAAACCACCCAACCGCCGCAGATCAACGAACGGCTCGAACTCCTCACCGTAGCCAAAGGTGCCGCTGGCTGCAAGAACTGGGTTCTGGAGGCGGAGCGGCCCGAGAGTGACCTCCAGATCCGGCCGGGGAGCTACCATCCGAGCTCCTCGGTAGAGAAAAGGGTTCCTTCGGTGCACACGCGCGCGGGCTGAGCTTTGCTCTGACCGTCCGCCCGCCGCCAGACCACGCATCCAAGGCAGACGCCGAATCCGCAACCCATGATGTTCTCGAGCGACGCGGAACAGGGCAGGGAGTGTTTGCGGCACACGGCAGCGACCGATTTCATCATGACTTCAGGGCCGCAGGTGAAGACGGGCCCCTGGGCGCCCGATTCGAGCCTGCGCGCGAGCACATCGCTGGCGTAACCGCGCTCCCCGGTGCTGCCGTCATCCGTGGCCACGAAGAGATCCATGCTCAGCCGCTGCAGATCGTCCAGCGCGACCAGGTCTGAGGATGAGCGCGCCGCGTAGAGGAAGCGGGGGCGCACGCCGCTGGCGCACAGCTCGCTGGCCCAGAAGTGAAGAGGGGTGACGCCAATGCCGCCTGCCACGAGCCAGGGTTGCTCCGGGCCTAGCCGCTCAAAGGGGCGCCCGAAAGGTCCGACAACGCGCAGACGCTGGCCCCGTTCCAGCGCCGCGAGCATACGGGTGCCATGGCCAACGATCTTGATCCAGAACCGCATCCGCGTGCCCCCGCCGCCGAGACGCTCAACCGAGTGAATGCTCATCGGCCGGCCGAGCAGCAGGTCTCCCGGTGGATCCGGGCGCAGCATGGCGAACTGGCCGGGGCGTGCCTCAGCTGCGCCATCGAAGCCCTCGATCACCAGCTCGGTGTGGGAGGGGTTCGGTCGGCGGGCCGCGTGGACCTGGCAGATCTGATTGAACGGCATTCGTGAGGGCGTTTCGCGAGGTTGACGCATGTTAACAAACATGAGCGTGGAGAGACAACACGAGGTCTGGGCAGGGGCTTTCTGCTAACATGCGATGCGATGCGCTGGCGTCTGCTGGGCAATGCCGCGGTGGCCGCGGCTGCTGCCTCCGTGCATGTGATCTTTCTCTATGCCTTCCTCAACCCTGCGGTGGGCTCGGGAGCCGGCAATGTGGTGCGGCTGGTCGGAGGACTGTGTCCGGTTTACGCACTCACGCTGGGTTTGCCTGCGGCCGTTGTGTATCTCCTCTACGGATATTTTGGATCCCGCCCCCTTCCACGTCGTCGGGTGGAGTGGCGCTATTGGGGCAGTTTCTTTGTGCTGCTCAACATCTGGCTGGTGGTGGCGTACGGGCTCAATGCCCATTTTTACCGGTACTTGCTCGATCCCAGCGCTCTAAACCGTTTGATAGGTGCGGCCCTGGCTATCCTGGTTTCCAGCCTGGCTGTGGCAATCACCGTTTTCTCCCGGCGCCTTTCCCGACGAACCTCAGCCCGCATAAGCGCTCTCGGGATCGTGATCACGGTGTGGTTGATTCTGGGCGGGCTTTCATCGATCGATGCGCCGGAGGCGTCTCCTCCGTACCGCACGGAACTCGAGCCGCTCGAAACGGCGCTCCCCCTCACCATTATCGGGATTGATGGCTTGTCCCCGGAGCTTCTGCTTCCTCTCATCTCGGAGGGGCGCCTGCCGGCTTTCGCGCGCCTGATGAAAGAGGGTTCCTATGGTGCGCTGCGCGCCTTCCCTCCCGGGGATGGAGTGACCCTGTGGACCACGGTTCTCACGGGAAAGCAGCCCCATCGTCACGGCGTGACGGGAATGATGCGCTTTCGACTGCTGGGGGGAGAGGCTGAGATCGCCCTGCCGCCGCGTGGAGTGGGATTCAGTCTCCTGCGCGCGCTTGGCTTCGTGCAGCCTGTTCCCATCGCGGCCGAGCACCGCAGGGTGCGGGCGCTGTGGGACATTCTCTCAGCGTTTCAGATTCCTTCGGCTTTTCTGGGATTTCCTCTCGCCCCCTCGGCGTCGAGCCTTCCATCGATCCAATTTCGCGCCGCGATGGATCCACGCACGTTTCCGGTTCCTGACGATCTGGAGGAGTGGTGGGCTCGCCTGGTCGAGGTGAATTCCCAGCCCCTGGCTTTGCAGGACGAGGTCCTGAGGATGGGGCTGGCCGCTGATATGTTGCTCCTGCAGGAGGCGGAACGGCTGTGGTCGGGCAAACCGCCGCCCCGGGTACGGGCGCTGCGGCTGTCGGGGTTTGACTACGTGTTGCACCGGTTCCTGCGCTACCATCAGCCGTCCAAATTTGGCAATGTGCCGGCCACCGCCCTCGAGCGCTATGGCCGTGCCATTTCGGAGTACTGTAAGTTTCTGGATGCGCAAATCGCTCGCGAGATCGAGGCCGTGGGTACTCGGGGATTGCTGCTGGTCG
>CBEVTG010000184.1:0-4828 GCA_965552745.1 uncultured bacterium | reverse complement strand
CACCGAGTACGACGCCGTCGTGGCGAAGCTCGGGCGGGAGCCGAACGAGAACGAGCTCGGACTGTTCTCGGTCATGTGGTCCGAGCACTGCAGCTACAAGAGCTCCCGGGTCCACTTGAAGCGGCTTCCAACGCGCGGGCCGCGCGTCCTTCAAGGACCGGGTGAGAACGCCGGTGTCGTCGACATCGGTCACGATCTCGCGGCGGTGTTCAAAGTCGAATCGCACAACCACCCTTCTTTCATCGAGCCTTACCAGGGAGCGGCTACGGGTGTGGGGGGGATTCTGCGAGACATCTTCACCATGGGCGCGCGACCGATCGCGGTGATGGACTCGCTGCGCTTCGGCCGCCCTGATGCCTCCCGCATGAGCCACTTGGTGGCAGGCGTGGTGGCCGGCATCGGTGGCTACGGCAACTGCATCGGCATTCCCACGGTGGGAGGCGAGGTCGCCTTTCATTCCTGTTATGACGGCAACATCCTCGTCAACGCGTTCGCGCTCGGCGTGGTGTCGAAGGACCGAATCTTCCGCGCCCAGGCCAGCGGCGTGGACAATCCCGTCATCTATGTCGGCTCCTCGACGGGCCGTGACGGGATCCATGGCGCCACCATGGCCTCGGCGGCTTTCGGCAACGGCGGGGAAGAACGCCGGCCGACGGTGCAGGTGGGTGACCCATTCACTGAGAAACTGTTGCTGGAAGCCTGCCTGGAGCTGATGCGCACCGACTATGTCGTGGCCATCCAGGACATGGGTGCCGCCGGGTTGACCTCGAGCAGCGCCGAGATGGCCGCCCGCGGGAGTGTGGGCCTGGAGATCGATATCGGCAAGGTGCCGCGGCGGGAAGAGGGCATGACTCCCTACGAGGTGATGCTCTCGGAATCCCAGGAGCGCATGCTCCTGGTAGTTCGTAAGGGCTGTGAGGAGCCGGTATTCAAGATCTTCCGCAAGTGGGATCTCCAGGTCGAACTCCTCGGACGCGTCACCGGCGACGGTGTCCTGACCGTGCTCGACGGCGGGGAGATCGTGGCCCGTGTTCCTGCCAGGGCATTGACCGATGAAGCCCCCCGCTACCAGCGGCCCACCGCTGCTCCCGGAGCGGACCATCCGGGGGCACAAACGGTCCGGGTTTCCGAGATCGGTGAACCGCATGACCTGGGGCGTGTCCTCGAGCGCCTCGTCACCTCTCCCAACCTGTGCTCCCGCCAATGGGTGGTTGAGCAGTACGACTACTCGGTGCGCACCAACACGGTGCTGCCGCCGGGAGGGGATGCGGCGGTTCTGCGCCTCAAGGGCACGTGCAGGGGCCTGGCCATGAGCGTCGACTGCAACGCTCGCTGGTGTTTCCTCGATCCGGGGCTCGGAGCAGCGCACGCCGTGGCCGAGGCGGCACGCAATCTCTCGTGCGTGGGGGCAGAGCCTGTGGGTATCACCGACTGCCTGAACTTCGGGAATCCGGAGCACCCGCAGACGATGTGGCAGTTCGAGAAGGCAATCGAAGGCATGTCGGAGGCGTGCAGGGCCCTGAACATTCCGGTGGTGAGCGGAAACGTGTCGTTCTACAACGAAACTGCCGGCCGGGACATTCATCCGACACCGATGGTAGGCATGGTCGGTGTGCTGGACGATGTCGAACGCCACGCGGTGAGCCATTTCGTCGAGGACGGAGATATCGTCCTGCTCATCGGGGAGACCCGTGAGGAGTTGGGAGGAAGCGAGTACCTGGCGGTTGAGCACCAGCGCGAGCAGGGCTCTCCTCCGGAGCTGGACCTCGAGCGCGAGCGCGCCGTGCAGGAAATCGTGCGCGAGGGCGTGCGTTGCGGCCACATCCGGTCCGCGCACGATCTCTCGGATGGCGGTCTGGGCGTGGCGCTGGCCGAATGCTGCATCACGGGCCCGGGCCTGCGCGGCGTCGACATCGATCTCGATGATGGCCTGCGGGCCGACGTTACGCTCTTCTCCGAGTCGGCCTCCCGGGTTCTGATCTCGGGACCGGCGGAGGCGGTCGGACGCCTGGAGTCGGACTGTGGTGCCCGCGGGATTCCGTGCCGGCGCCTGGGAACGGTCGGCGGCGGCCGCCTGCGAATCCGCCGCGCGGGAAGTCTGCGAATCGATCTGGACATCGCCAGGCTCCGGCAAGACTGGAGCGGCGCATTTGCGGCCCTGGTGGGTGAGACTGTGACAGTTGGGGAGGGGAAATGATCGCGCACGACGATCACTTCCGGGACGCCTGCGGGGTGTTCGGCATCTGGAATCACTCCGAAGCGGCCAACCTGGCCTACCTGGGACTGTACGCCTTACAGCACCGCGGGCAGGAATCGGCCGGCATCGTCAGCGTCAACGGCGCGCGCATGTGCGTGGAGCGTGGCATGGGAATGGTGGCCGATGTGTTTTCGAAGAAAGCGCTGCGGCGCCTGAAGGGCAACCGCGCCATCGGCCACGTGCGCTACTCGACCGCCGGCGACAGCCGGCTGGTAAACGCCCAGCCCCTGAAGCTCGATTCGTACCGGGGTGAGATGGCCATCTGCCACAACGGCAACCTGGTTGACGCCCATGTGGTCCGCAACGATCTGGAGCGCAAGGGTTCGATCTTCACCTCTAACTCCGACACCGAGGTCATCCTCCATCTGATGGCGCGCAGCGGCGCCCGTACCTGGGAGGATGGTCTGGTGGAAGCCCTACGTCAGGTGGACGGTGCTTACTCGCTCTTGTTTCAGTCTTCCGACCGTTTGATCGCAGTTCGCGACCCGCGTGGCTTCCGGCCGCTGTCGATCGGTGAGGTGGATGGCGCCACGGTTCTGGCTTCCGAGACCTGTGCCTTCGATCTGATCGGAGCCCGTTTCGTGCGCGATGTCGAGCCGGGCGAGATGGTGGTCATCTCAGAACGGGGTGTGGAATCGCACCGGCCGCTCGAGCAGCACCCGCCGGCCCAGTGCGTGTTCGAGTACGTTTACTTTTCGCGACCTGACAGCCGCATCTTCGGCCGGGGGGTCCACGAGGTGCGCAAGAGCCTCGGAATGCAGCTGGCCAAGGAGGCGCCGGTCGATGCCGACCTGGTGGTGCCGGTGCCCGACTCCGGCGTGACCGCGGCGCTGGGTTACGCGCAGGCCTCCGGCATTCCCTTCGAGATGGGGCTGGTGCGAAACCATTATGTCGGGCGCATCTTCATCGAGCCACGGCAGTCGATCCGGCACTTCGGGGTCAAGATCAAGCTCAACGCCGTGCGCACGCTGCTCGAGGGCAAGCGCATCGTCCTGATCGACGACTCGATCGTGCGCGGCACGACCAGCCGCAAGATCGTCTCGATGGTGCGCGACGCGGGTGCGCGCGAAGTTCACATGCGCATCTCGTGCCCGCCAACGATCGGTCCCTGCTATTACGGAATCGACACCCCGCTGCGTTCAGAGCTGATCGCCGCCACGCACTCGGTGGACGACATCCGCAAGCACCTGCGGGCCGACTCGCTCGACTACCTCAGCCTCCAGGGGCTGGAGCACGCCGTAGGCGAAACCCGCAAATCGTTCTGCTACGCCTGCTACACCGACAAGTATCCTGTTCCGTTTCCGCGCGAGGACATGTCCCAGCTCAAGCTGTTCCAGAAACCGCGTTGAGCAACTGTACGCGCGCGCGTTGATTCTCCACAGAGCGTGTGTCATAATCCGGCCACCTCACCAGCGACCGCCCCCTCGGTGACCGATCCCGGAACCGGCCCCCAATTGCGTGCCGTAACTGCCCGGCCGCCCAGCTGAACGATGAAAGAACGTCCCGCACTCTCGTATCGATCTGCCGGTGTCGACATCGACGCCATGGAGCAGGCCTTGCGGCGCGTGCGCAAGCTCGCGCGCTCCACACCCCGTAAAGGTGTGCTCGGGGGAGTGGGTGGCTTTGGAGGACTCTTCCGCATCCCCACGCGAGGGATGCACGACCCGATCCTGGTGGCGAGCGTCGACGGGGTGGGTACCAAGCTCCGGGTGGCCCTGGAGGCCGGCGTCCACAACACCGTTGGCCAGGATCTGGTGGCCCACTGTATCAACGATATCCTGGTGCAGGGGGCGCAACCCCTGTTCTTCATGGACTACCTCGCCACCGGTTCTCTGAAACCTGAAGGGGTGGTTGAAGTGGTATACGGAATTGCCAGAGGCTGCAGGCGATTTGGCTGCGCGCTCCTGGGCGGTGAAACGGCTGAAATGCCGGGCTTCTACGCTCGGGGTGATTACGACATCGCCGGGTTCATCGTCGGAGTGGTCGATAAGAAGTGCCTTCTCGATGGCTCGCGCGTGCGTCCGGGTGACCGGCTGCTGGGTCTTGCCAGCGACGGTCTGCACACGAACGGTTTTTCTCTGGGCCGGAAGATCCTCTTCGAGCGCATGGGGCTGCGAACATCTTCCCGGCTTCCCGCCACCGGCCGAAGCGTAGCCCGCGAGCTGCTGCGGCCCCACCGTTGCTATCGCAAGGTGCTTACGCCCCTGCTCCGGGCCGATCGCATCCGGGCCATGGCCCATATCACCGGAGGCGGAATCACCGACAATCTGCCGCGGGTCCTACCGGGCGCTTGCGCGGCGCGCGTCTCCACGGGCGCCTGGAAAGCTCCGCCTGTTTTCAGAATCTTGCAGGAGGGCGGAAACATCAGCGACCGGGAGATGCTCCGCACCTTCAACATGGGCATCGGCATGATCCTGATCGTTCGGCCGGGACATGTGACATCGATCACGCGCTCGCTGAAGCGGGCGGGAGAGCGGGTGTTCGAGATTGGCCGTATTGTGTCCGGCAGGCGGCGGGTGATCTATGAGTGACGGGCCTGTGCATCGGTTTGTGATCCACAGGTTTTAGGAA
>CBEVTG010000183.1:0-4892 GCA_965552745.1 uncultured bacterium | reverse complement strand
AGGCGTTCTCAGCCGGGTCGAGGGTGAGGGCGGTTCAATTTCATCCCGAGGCCAGCGCCGGAATCATCCGGCAGCTGGTCCACCTGAGGCGCGGGCGCCTCGAGGAAGACGCGCTCGCGCACGGAGCTCTCGACAGTCCCGCAGCCCGGGCCACCGTCTCCAGGATCGAGGAAGGCGTCCACGACGCTCCGGCCGGCCGGCTTGTGCTCTCAAACTGGGTGCGTCACTTCCTCTAGCACCGGGTCTTCCGGAGTCTTCAGCCTTTCACGCTGTCTCAAAATGAGAGCCCAGCCCGGCCCGCGAGGTGGCCGATAGGGTTGGACGGCGGGGCCGAATTGCTCTATTCTGGTGGTTCAATCACATCAGGAATGGATGCCCCATCCCGGGGCTCAACTCTCAGGTAAGGAGAAGACCGATGACCTGGCTTCCCCGCTCCACGCCGCAGCCACTCCGCCCGTACAGGTATCTATCAAAATTTCCTCTGCTGGCAATGGCCCTGGCCGCGCTGGCCCTCGCCTTCCTGCCTGCCTGCCAGCAGGCCAGCGGCCCCTCTCAGGCAGCCGCCTCCGGCGAGGCGTCTTCGCAGAGCGACTCCCTGGCCGACCCCTCACGGTCCGACGATGACCGCAAGCGGGACCAGGGATTCAAGCCCCTCGAGGTGTACAGCTTCTTTGACGTGCAGCCCGGCTTGACCGTCGCCGATCTCTGGCCCGGGCGCGGTTACCACACGCAGATCCTGTCCAAGGTCGTGGGACAGGAGGGTGAGATCCTGGCAGTCATGGGCCCGCTCTATTACGGATCTTCCTACGCCGACCGGGCCCGTGAGGCGCTGGGCGAGCGCATCGAGGCCGGCAAGCTCGAGAACGTGCGCATCGTGGATCAGCTCGAGGACCTCGCACCGGATAGCATTGATGTGATGATCACGGTCCGCAACTACCACGACCTGGGAGGCGCGCCGGAGCGAACCGCGGTGCTGCCCGCCCTGATGAAGGCGCTCAAGCCGGGTGGAATTCTGGGCGTGGTGGATGCGTACACGCCAAAGGACGGGGTCGACGACGACAACCACCGCATGAACGAGGAGCTGGCAATCGCGGAGTTCACGGCCGGCGGATTCGAGCTGGTCGAGCGTTCAGACGTTCTCGTCAACCCGGACGATACGTACGAATTTGATGGCCGCGAGGACGACGCACCCATCCACCGTTATTTCATCCACCGCTTCGTTCACAAGTACCGCAAGCCGGCGGAATGAATCGGCCGTTCTGACAGTTCCGGATCGTAAGAACCCCGGTAGCGGTAAGGTCGCACCGGGGTTCTTTGTTTCCTCTGCGCGGATTTGGTATCCTCCCCTTTCTGCTAACTCGAAGCCACGCCTGCCGCACCGTCGGGCCAGTACGGTCGGCGCGGAACTGACTTCTTGACCGACACTCCCCCTGCCCCTGCCGACTCTTTCCGAGAATCCCGGCTCCAGCGCCTGAAACCTCCGAACTGGCTGCTGCTCGCCGGTTTTCTTTACCTGTTTCTCATCAGCATCGGCATGCTGAGCAAGTCGTTCGGCCTGTTCGGAGGCGGGTTTGTCGACGGCCTTCTGAAGAGCGCCTCCAATCCACTGGTGGGGCTGTTCGTCGGTATTCTTGCCACCACCCTCGCCCAGTCCTCTTCGACCACCACCTCCCTGGTAGTGGCCATGGTGGGCGGCGGCACGATGTCGATCGCCACGGCGATTCCGGTCGTCATGGGGGCCAACATCGGCACTTCGGTCACCAACACACTGGTGAGCCTTGGTCATCTTCGCCGGGGCCGGGAATTCTACCGAGCTTTCTCAGCCTCTACCGTTCACGACTTTTTCAACATCCTGGCGGTCGTGCTGATCTTCCCGCTTCAGCTCTCGACCAATTTCCTCGGCAAGCTCTCATCGGCCACCGCCGGCCTTCTCCAGGAAGTCGGAGGGCTGACCTTTGCCAGCCCGCTAAAGCTGGTGACGGCGCCGGTCGTGAAATTCGCGGTAGCGCTGCTCGGGGAACATCCGTGGTTGCTCCTGGTGGTCTCTCTGATCTTTCTTTTCGGATCCCTTCATCAGCTGGTTGCAACCCTCAAAGCGCTCATCATGACCCGGGCAGAGTCGTTCTTTGATCAGGTGATCTTCCGAAATGCCTGGCGTGCGATGGTTTTCGGACTGCTATTGACCGTCATGGTCCAGTCGAGCAGCATCACGACCTCGCTGGTGATCCCGCTGGCGGGAGCCGGCATTCTGACCCTTCGCCAGATCTTCCCGTACACGTTGGGAGCCAATGTCGGCACCACGATCACCGCGATGCTGGCTTCGCTCGCTGTCGGAGAGATCAGCGCCGTCACCGTGGCGTTCTGCCATCTGTTCTTCAATCTCTCCGGTATTGCTCTGATCTGGCCCATCTCCTCAATCCGTAGGATCCCTCTCAACCTGGCGCGCCGCCTTGCACAGATCGCCACGGGGGCACGCTGGGTGCCGATCCTCTACATACTCATCTGTTTCTATCTGATTCCGTTTCTGGTTATCATGCTGCTGAGGTGATGCAATGTTCAAAGAATTCCTCGACATCTTTCGAAAAGGGGATCAACTACAGCAGGCGTTCGACCGCTCCTACGAGATGCTGCGGGAGGATCGTGAGATGTTCGAAGGCGCGATTCGCTCGCTCAGGGAGCGGGACGACGCCCGTCTGGACCTGGATATTTACGCCAAAGATCAGCTGATCAACGCGTACCAGCGCGAGGTGCGGCGCAAGGTCTTCACGCACTTGACCATCGCCAGCGGCCGCGATCTGAATGCCGGACTGGCCCTGGTAAGCGTGGTTGTCGATATCGAGAGGATTGGAGACTACACCAAGAACATCGTCGAACTTGCACTGAATCATCCCAGTCGGCTGAAATGCGGTCGATTCGAGGAGACCGTTTGCCGGATCGAGACGACCGTGAAGACAATGTTCGGCCTGCTCATTGAAGCGTTGCCCGCAAACGACGAGGCCAAAGCCCGCGAGGTCATGTCTGATCACTGGTGGATCGCCCGTCGTTGCGATGAGATCGTGGACGCCCTGATCCAGAAAGACGAGGCGGATCTCTCCGGCCGGGAGGCGGTGGCCACGGCCCTCTATGCGCGCTATCTGAAACGGATTTCAGCCCATCTCATGGATATCGCATCGAGCCTGGCCAATCCGTTCGACAGAATCGGCTTCCGCGGTGATGACCCGGGAGCCCCTCAGGGAAAATAGCGGCTGGAGGTCCATGATGCGCACCTTTTTCCGTCAAACATTCGTGTTCTTGCTGGCGTCCGTGGCCGGTTTCATTTCATCACCGACCCCGGCTGCAGAGACCATCGCCATCGTGGGCGGTCGCATCATCGACGGAAGAAACACCCGGCCGCTGGACGAGACGGTCATCGTGGTGCAAGGGGAAAAAATTGCGGCGATCGGGGATCGGAAGATCATCCCGTCCGGAGCCCGGATTGTGGATCTCGGCCCTTCGACCCTGCTGCCCGGCATGATCGATGGCCATGCCCACCCGCTCATGCACGCGGATGACTACCAGAACGCGCACATCACGAGCTCTTCCGCCTATAAGGCACTGAAAGCACTCAAGGCGGTCCAGAACCTTCTGGGGGCCGGATGGACGACCCTGCGGGTGATGGGAGACGGCGATGTCTATTACGGGCAGTTCGATCTCCGCAAGGTCATCAATGAAGGAGTCTTCATCGGACCACGAATCACTGGCGCCGGCCACTATCTATCAATCATCGGTGGTGGCGGCGACGCCAACTTCACATCGCCGGAGCAGAAAATCATTCCGGACGGCCTCATCATCAACGGTCCCGACGAAGTCCGGCGCGCCGTTCGCGAAGAAGTCAAGTACGGCTCCGACTGGATCAAGCTGCTGGTCACCGGCGCCTTCCAGTCGGTGGGAGACAATCCCCAAAACGTGCATTTCAGCCCGGAAGAGCTGCAGACCGCCGTTGACGAAGCGACACGTCTGGGAGTGCCGGTCGCCGCACACGCGCATGCCGCGGACGGGATCAAACAGGCGGTCAGGGCGGGCGTGCGTTCCATCGAGCACGGCACTTTTATCGACGATGAAGCGATTCGGCTGATGGTAAAACACGGAACGTTCTTCGTGCCCACGGTCTACATCGGCGATTATTACAGCGGCGAGAACAACACTCTGCTCGCGAGCGAAAAGCAGGATGACTACGTCAAGAACTATCGACAACATTTCCTGAAAATGATTGGGGAAGCCCACGAAGCGGGTGTGAAGATCGCCGTGGGAATTGACTTTGGCGGCTATCACTACGATCCCACCATCAGCGCGCGTGAGTTCGCCGTCCTCGTCGAGGCCGGGATGACGCCCATGGAAGCGATACAGGCGGGCACAAGGGTCGGCGCTGAGATGTTGCGCTGGGACGACAGGCTGGGCACCCTCGAGACCGGGAAGCTCGCCGATATCATCGCCGTCGCCGGCGATCCACTCTCCGATATCAGCGAACTGGAAAGGGTGACCTTCGTGATGATCGGCGGCAAGGTGTTCAAGCAGCCGTAGAAAAAAGAGCGCTGCTTCAGGGGCCGGGTTTGACGGCCGCCGGAGTCCCTCTCCCGAGGCTGCCCGCCACGGCCAGGAGGGCAACCGCACACCACGTACCCTCCAGGATCACAAAAGGAAGAAAACCGATCAGGTACGAGGCGTAGCAGGCCAGACCCGCACCTCCGGCATTCATTGCCTGGTAGATGAGCGTGTCGGCACCGAGCTTTCCCCACAGGTTCAAAAAAAAGGCAAGGAGCAACAACGCCACACCGATCGAGCCGAGCCATTCCCCTGGATTGATGTCTGCCGGAAACATGATTCTCGGGATCGCCTCCTTTGAGTCTTCCTCA
>CBEVTG010000182.1:0-4898 GCA_965552745.1 uncultured bacterium | reverse complement strand
CGAGGCCGCGATGCAGTCAGTCGACTTCCCGCTCGAATACCACCCGGAGCTGCTCGGGGAGTACACGGAGCGGCTCTCGGCTCAGCAGCGGATCTTCAACTTCTCGGTCATCGCTCTGATCGCGGTCTTCCTGCTGCTTCACACGTCCTTCGGCAGCGCGCGCCTGGCGGCCGTGGGATTCGTGACCCTGCCGGCGGCGATGGTGGGTGGCGCGATCGCGGCGTACCTGGGCGGCGGGATCGTCTCGCTGGGCTCCCTCGTCGGCTTCCTCACGGTGCTGGGTGAGAAGACCCAGCAGCTCCCTCTTCCGGTCAGGTGTCGACTCAGTTGTGCTCATGGACTCATCCCAATCATACCGCGACTCGGCGTGGCCGGTAGCGGCCCCGGAGAGTTTCCCTGCGCCTTGACCGTCGGGCGGTGGGTCCATAGATTCGACCGGGGGGCCCTGTAAGGCAGGGGTCTGTTTTTTCCCGGGAGGGACCTGGAAACCGTGTCGTCATCAAACCGCCCTCGGATGATCTCAGCGCTCGTGCTCCCTCTGGTGCTGCTGTCCATTATCCTGCTCGGTTCGCGCCCCCTGCCAGAGCAGGTGAAGCCGATTTCATACCTTCTGGAGGATGCCTCCCGCCTGGACGCGGACCTTCCGGGCATTCCTTTCAGAGCATGGCTCGAAAGCGTCGTGGGGGAGGATGCGAGGATCGTCTGGAACCCGGCCGAGTGTGGGGATCGCGGGTTCGGCCGAGGCAAGGATCATCCGGCCCCGCAATGTCTCGGTATTGACGTTGGCCTACCAGAGTGCGGCCGATTGAAGCTCTCTATCGTTGCAGGCGGGCCTGCAACCGGGATCCATCCGGGTGTGGTGCAGGCGCGCGGAACCATCGAGGGAGTTGGACCCACGGTGACCGTGTACAGCCTGCAGGAACTCCCCGCACGCATTGCAGAGGCTCGTAATCAGAACGCGTGGTTGCAGGAACTCCCGTCAGCCCCAATTGACGCCGCTTCCGCGATAAAGCGCGTGAAAAGGCTGAAAGCCCGTGATCTGGACGGCAAGCTCGATCGAACCGCCTTCTCTGCCTGGTTCAGGCGTCTGGCCGGTACAGCCGAGAAGGTAACCTGGAAACTCGATCGTTGCGATCCCATGGCACGTCGCAGAGGATTAAAGGGGTGCGCGGACGAATGGGCCTGCGTGCACGCCCGGTTCGAGAACGATCTGGATGCTGTTTCAGTGGCCGTGGTTGTGGGCACTTACCGTCGTGGCTTCTTCGGATCCCCCCAGATCTATGCCACCCGGCATTTCGTAAAGACGGGGCAGAACTTCGGCATCCACCAGTCTCCGCTCCACGAAATTCTGGCTGAGTTCGAACGACAGCCTCTCGATTAGTTGCAACCGGCTCCCCTCTCGGACCGTTGTCGGGATAGTCGAGCCTGAGAGATCGAGAGCGTCCTAGAGGCGCAGTCGCCGCAGCCGCAGGGCATTGCCGATCACCGACACGGAGCTCAGGCTCATGGCGGCGCTAGCAAGGATGGGGCTGAGCAGCAGTCCGAACCAGGGATAGAGAATACCGGCAGCCACCGGGACCAGAAGCGAGTTGTAGACGAAGGCGAGAAACAGGTTCTGCCGGATGTTGCGCATAGTGAAGCGGCTCAGGCGCAACGCACGCACGATCCCCCACAGATTTCCACTGAGCAGGGTGATACCGGCGGTCTCCATGGCCACGTCGGTACCGGTCCCCATGGCGATCCCCACGTCGGCCCGGGCGAGGGCGGGGGCATCGTTGATACCGTCGCCGGCCATCGCCACCCGCCGGCCCTGATCGCGCAGGCGGGCGATACAGTCTCCCTTACGATCGGGCAGCACGTCGGCTTCCACCTCGTCGATTCCGAGGGTGTGTGCTACAGCCTGAGCCGTGGCGCGGCTGTCTCCCGTCAGCATGACGATACGCAGACCCTGGTGGCGCAGGACCGGTAACGTCTCCTCCGCGGAACGCTTCACCGGATCCATCACGGCCAGGAGCCCGATCGGTTTCCGGTCCAGTACTACGAAGACAACGGTGCGGCCACGCTGGCGCAGAGCGTCCGCGCGCGAAGCAAGCTGCGAAGCTTGCTGAACGTCGAGCTCTTCGAGAAGTTTCTGGTTGCCCAATGCCACGTCCTGCCGTGCAATTTTTCCCAGGACACCCCTGCCGGTGAGCGCACGGAAACCCTCTACCGCCGGAAGATCGAGATGTTTCTCCCGGGCGCCATCGAGGATCGCGGCGGCCAGAGGGTGCTCGCTCGCCTGTTCGAGAGCTGCAGCCAGTCTCAGAATCCTCTCTTCAGAGTGATCCGGGAGCGGCACGATCTCATCCAGTCGCGGTTTCCCTTCGGTGAGTGTACCCGTCTTATCCACCACCAGCGGGTCCACGCTGGACAGGACTTCGAGGGCCTCGGCGTTCTTGATGAGAACGCCGGCAGTGGCGCCCCGGCCGGTGCCGACCATGATCGACATGGGTGTGGCGAGCCCGAGCGCGCAGGGGCAGGCGATGATCAGCACGGCCACGGCATTGACCAGAGCCTGGCTGAGCCGTGGCTCCGGGCCCCAGAGCAGCCAGATTACGAAGGTGGTCGCCGCGACCAGGATCACCGCGGGAACAAAGTACGACGCGAACCGATCCGCCAGGTGCTGTATGGGAGCACGGCTGCGCTGTGCCTCGCTGACCATACGCACGATCTGCGCGAGCAGTGTGTCCCGACCCACCCGCTCGGCGCGTATGATGAGCGTGCCGGCCCCGTTGATGGTGGCGCCTGTGACCGGATCGCCAGGGGTTTTCTCCACCGGGATCGACTCTCCCGTAACCATCGATTCATCGACGGAGCTGTCGCCGTCGAGAACGGTGCCGTCCACAGGAACTTTCTCACCCGGCCGCACGCGCAGCCGATCATCGGGACGGACTTCTTCGAGAGGGATATCGTGCTCAGTGTTGTCGTCCCGGACGATGCGTGCCGTCTTCGGCGCCAGGCCCAGGAGGGATCGTATGGCGTTGCGCGTGCGGTCGCGCGCCCGTAGCTCGAGAACCTGTCCGAGCTGCACGAGAACCGTGATGGCGGCGGCCGACTCGAAGTAGAGAGACACCTCGACTCCCCCCCGTTCGGCCGCCCCCCGCAGTAGAGAGGGGAAGATTAAAGCGAACAGACTGTACAGGTAGGCGGCTCCCGTTCCCATGGCGATCAGGGTGAACATGTTGAGGTTGCGGCTGAGAACAGAGGCATAGCCACGCTGCAGGAAGGGCCAGCCTCCCCAGAGAAAAACCGGAGTGGCCAGAAGGAACTGCAGGACTCTCAGGACGGATGGCGGCAACACGCCCTGCAGCGGCTGTCCGGGAATGTGGTGTGACATGGCGACGATCATCAGGGGGATCGTGAGACCCAGGCTGACCCAGAACCGTCTCCTCATGTCGACGAGCTCAGGATTCGCTTCTTCCGAGGCATCCACCTCCATCGGCTCCAGGGCCATGCCACAGAACGGACAGGAACCCCACTCAGTCGTGATCACGTTCGGATGCATGGGACAGGTGTACCGGGCCCCGGCCGGTGCGGCCGGGGCGACCGGCCCGGAACGGGAGGACAGATACGCCTTCGGATCGGCGGCAAATTTTGTCCGGCAACCATCACAGCAAAAACGATAGACAATGCCCAGGTGCTCGAAGCTCGCACCCGCGGAGCCAGGGATCACGCTCATGCCGCAAACCGGATCCCGGTCCATGGGTCTGGACGAAGTTGATGCGGCTTTCGAGGCGGACGGGTCGCTGTCGTGTGAGCAGCTCATGTGTCAGGTGCCGGGCACGGGCGCTTCTCGCGGGGAGTTAGGCAGTGAGCCCGATCATACCATCGGCCGGAAAGCCTCTTAGGTTTCGGCCGGGTGCTTGGGTACAATCCCTGCATGCCGGAGCTGCCGGAGGTCGAGACGATAAGAAGGGGCCTGGAGGTCCACCTCACTGGGCGGCGGATCCTGCAGGTCAGGGTTCGGGAGACGCGCCTGCGCCGGCCCCTGAACCCCAAAAAGCTCCGCGCCGTGGCGATTGGCCGCCGCGTGCGGGAGATCCGGCGTCGCGCAAAATACCTGATTCTTGATCTCGAACCGGCGGATCATCTCCTGGTTCACCTGGGCATGACCGGACAGCTCTTCATCGGACGCCCGGGACTCCCCCCCGTCCCGCACGAACACGTGGTCTTCGACCTGGATGACGAGAACACGCTGCGGTTCGCGGATACGCGGCGCTTCGGTCTCCTGGAACCCGTGCTGGAGGGGGGTCTCGAGCGGCATCCGCTCCTGCTCGGTCTGGGGCCGGAGCCGCTCGGAAACGGTCTGGATCCAGTCGATCTGAGGGAGAGGACGCGCCGCCTGCGCAAGCCGATCAAGAACTTCCTGCTCGATTCGAGGGCGGTCGCCGGTGTCGGGAACATTTATGCCTGCGAAGCCCTTTTCCGGGCGGGGATTCACCCGGCCCTCCAGCTGAGGCGAATGGACGAGCAGCGGTGGCGTGTGCTGGTTTCGGAGCTGCGCCGGGTGTTGCGCCAGGCAGTGAAACGCGGCGGAACGACGCTACAGGATTTTGTCAACGCCGAGGGCGAAGCGGGGTATTTTCAGATGCGGCTGCGCGTCTATGCTCGGGAAGGGGAGCTGTGCAAGGTGTGCGCCACTCAGATTCGTTGTGTCGTGCAGGCGGGTCGCAGTACCTACTTCTGCCCGCACTGCCAGACGCGCCGCCGGCCGCTCCACGCTGCGGTCACGACTCCACGGCGGCCACGCCGCCGCTCGCCTTGACAGTTGCGCGCGCCGCCCGCCACGCGGGCACCCGGCACGCCTTCTTCAACGACACCCGATTCTCATATAACAGCGAAGCTGCCAGCGATGCGTG
>CBEVTG010000181.1:0-4932 GCA_965552745.1 uncultured bacterium | reverse complement strand
GGCGATCCGGCCGTGCTCTATCGAGTCAACGAGCGCGGCAATTCGGAGACTCTCCTGCGCAGCGAGGAGCGCCACTTCCGCTCGCTCGCCGTGGGACCGGCCGGAGACATCTTCCTCGGCACCGCCGAGAACGCCTACATCTACCGCGTGAGCCCGGAGGGAGAGGCGTACGTTCTCTACGACGCGCCCGGGAAGGAAATCCCGGCCCTGGCGGTAAACTCCGAAGGCGTGCTGTACGCCGCGGCCCTCGGGGTGTCGAGCAGCCGCGCTCCCTCCAAGGGAAAGGGCGCTCCCGGAAAACGCAAGGAAAAGCCCAAGGCGGACGTCACCGTGACCGCCGCCGCTTCGGATGACGAACCGACCTCCTCGAAGAAGAGCAAGGGGAGAGACTCATCGTCGAGCAGCAGCCCGCGGGGCACCGCGCTGTTCGAGATCCGGACCGACGGCTACCCGACGAAGCTGTGGCAGTCGGCCACCGAAACCGTTTACTCACTCGCCGTCGCAGAGGACGGAACCCTGCTCGCCGGAATTGGCGAGCCGGCCGCCGTGCTGCGCATCCAGCGCAACGGCAAGGCCGGGCGCTGGGCCTCGCTCGAGGGCGCTCAGGCCACCGCCCTGTTGCCTCTGGGCCAGGGTGCCTGGGCCGCGGCGACCAGCAACCTTGGCTCCGTCGTAAGGCTTGGCCCCGGAAGTGCCGGGGAAGGGACCTACACATCGCCCGTGAAGGACGCGCAAATTTTCTCGGACTGGGGAAAGCTGCGCTGGGAGGCAGAGATGACCCGTGGGTCCAGCCTCGAGCTGGAGGTCCGCTCCGGAAACACCAAGCGCCCCGGTGACACCTGGAGCCGCTGGCGCAAGGTGAAGATGCAGGGACAGGACGCGGAGATTTCTTCTCCGGCGGCGCGTTTCCTCCAGTGGAGAGCCAGGCTGAAGTCGGAGCGCGGCAAATCGAGCCCGGCTCTGCGAAACGTGGAGGCGTATTACCGGCAGCGCAACATGGCGCCTGAAATTGTCTCGGTGAGGCTCGAGGATCCGGGCGTGGTGCTTCGCCTCGTCAAGAGCGCGAGCAGCTCGAATCAAAACCAGGCGAAGGGGCGCGGCTCGAACTCGTCGTCGTCGACCCGCAAATCGCCGCCGACCCGGCGCAGCTTCGAGAAGGGAAGACAGACCATCTCGTGGACCGCGCGCGATCCGAACAAGGATGACCTTCTCTCCGACCTGTATTACCGGAGGTACGGTGACGGCGCATGGACGATCCTGGAGTCGGACGTCATCGGAAGGTTCCACGTCTTTGACACGACGTCGCTGCCGGACAACCGCTACCAGATCAAGATCGTCACGGACGACCGCGCTTCCAACGCGCCGGAGGAGGCGCTCACCGGCGAGGCCGAGAGCGAGCCGTTCGTGATCGACAACGGACCACCCAGGGTGCGCGCGCTGCGGGCGGTCGTCAACGGAAATGCCGTGCAGATCAGTTTTGAGGTCGTGGACGATTTCTCGCCGGTGAACGGCGCCGAGTACGCGCTCGACGGCGGTGAGTGGACAGCACTCAATCCGCTCGATGGTGTGGCCGACTCCCTCGACGAGCGTTTCCAGACCGATGTCGAGATCGAGGCATCCGGAGAGCACCTTCTCGGGGTTCGCGCCAGCGATCAATCCGGGAACCGGGGTGCCGGCCACGTGAGCGTCGATATTCCCTGATCCGCCGGCTTCCAAGAATCTGTTCCCTCCCTGCGCCGCCTCTCCGGCAGGCTATATGAAGCCAACAGTGCACTCTCCCTGTAGTGCCAGGTAGTTAACCTGTTCCGGGACGAAAGTAACTGCCGACCGTGCGTCCACGGGCGGACAGAACCGGACATTTGCGCTCCTGTTTGTGGGGATTTTTCCCGCGCCGGGTTGAAAAGCCACCAGCGAGGACTTATCAATCAGAGCGCGGCCATAATGTCCCGGGGCCTGTAGAAAGAAGAGGCCGCATTGACTCTAAAGGAGGCATGTACATGTGGGAACGCAAGGAAGCAAAGGAAGGCCGTCCGGCGCAGTCGGCACCAGGCCGGCCTCATTTCGACGCCGCCGAGCGGAAGTCTAATGCTTCGGGTGCTTCGCTGGTGAACATCGGCCCGTCGATCTTCATCAAGGGCGAGCTCAGCGGTGATGAGGACCTCACCATCGAAGGCAAGGTGGAGGGGAAGATCGAGCTCAAGAACCACAATCTCACCATTGGCTCAAAAGGGAAGATCCAGGCCGAGGTGCACGCCAACGCCGTTACCATCAAGGGAGACGTCACCGGCAATGTCCACGCCAAGGAGAGAGTCGAGATTGCCGACAGTGGCCGCCTGACGGGAGACATCACTTCGCCCCGCATCGTGATTTCCGATGGGGCGCACTTCCGCGGCAGCGTCGACATGCAGAAGAAGAGTTCAGAGTCCGGCTCGAGCGACCGCAATGCTGCGCGCGCCGCCGGATCGACCGCGTTTGCCGGCAAGGCTCCCGAGCCCGCCGGTGCTTTCAAGCATTGAGGGCGCTGTAGGCCGCTCGACGGGATTGGTTCGAATGCGGTGACTGCCGGGGGAAGGGTTTCCCCCGGCCCTGTTCCCCGGCGCCCCTGTCGCCATCATGGTCTTCATCCGCAAGCTACCCCAGGATCCCATCCGTACCGTCCGCAACGGACGGCCCGTCAACCTGGTGCATCCCACGCACGCGCTCAAGCCGCTCGTGCGGCGGCTTCATCGCCTGGAGAAGCCGTGCGTGCTCGACCTCGGTTCCGCCGAGGGTTCGACGCTGGAGTTCTTCACGCACTGCGGTTGCCGGGTGTGGGTGGGAGATCTGGCAGCGGACCTGCCCCGACCTGAAAAGCCTGCAAAAGCGACCCGGGTGCGGCGCGTACGGCCGGGTCAAACCCCGCCACCGCTGCTCGCCGAACGGTATCCTGACGACCGCCTCTTCGACGTTGTCGTGTGCTGGAACCTGCTCGATCTGATGCCGGTGGAGGTAGCCACGGCGCTGGTGGGAGAGTTCCGGGCCCACCTGAGGCCAGAGGGCATGGTGTGGGCTTTCTTTGACTCGGTGAGGCTCGCCCCGGTGGAGTACCGCCGGCGCATGCGCATACGGGGTGAAGGCAGCCTGGACCACGTTCTCCAGCCCGACCGTACCATCGTGCGATTCATGCACCAGAACCGTGACATCCAGGAGATGTTTGAGGGTTTCGAGGTGCTGAGCTCGACATTTCTCAGGGTCGGCCTCAGGGAGATGCTGTTCCGGCGCCTGCCGGAGCCGGCCGACTGAACTGGCCTGGAAGCTACTCCGGGCCCAATTGACTTCAATCCGACAGTCCTTATATTTAATCTGCCTTCCATCCTTTCCATTTTCGGGGGATGTGAGGGAGAAGTATCGATGAGTCAGGTGCGCGGGCAAAGGGCCCGCCGGCAAACGAGGGAAAGTGCCCGAGAGCTACAACCTGCCTGAGCTTCTGATCTGGGCGCAGGAGAACACCGTTGTGCTTCTTGTGTCGGTGGTTCTCCTGCTCGTCTTCGCGCGCTGGGCCGTTAAGGGCTCTTCCGTGCCGGGGCCCACCGGCCCCGCGCCGATTCCGCGCACCCCGGCCGGGGCCCGTTCTTCCCAGTCGCTCAAACCGCTGGAGGGCGGCGATCCGCAGCTCGTGCGCAGTCTGCGCAAAACGATCGAAGACTTGAAGAGCGAATCGGGTTCGCTGTTCAGCTACTTCATGCTTCTGCCCGATCTCATGAAGCGCCTCAACTCGATCAAGGAGAAGCGCAAGGTTGCTCCTCTCATGATCGAGATGTTGAGCAATATTTTCGAGCCGAGAAAAATCATCATTTTCTACGCCATCGAGGCGCACAAGGTCCTGTTCGTTGGCGGCCTCAAAGGATTCGAGGGGACCGAATCGGTAAAGCTCGGCGATCTCGTGAAGTATGCCGAAGGTCGTGTGGGCTGGATGGCGAGCTCAGGGGCCAAGGACGCCATGGACGGACAGAACTTCAATCACGAGGAACGAACCTCCGGCACAAAATTTGACAATCCCGCACACGCGCACTTCGAAACCGAGCTGTGCGCGCCGATCTGGCACAACAACATGTTGCTTGGCGTCATCAGTATTGGGGGAATCCGACGCCGCCCGAAGGCGGAGAAGCGCATGCTCGAGATGGTCGCAGATCTCGGCGCCATGGCGCTCAACAACATTTTTCAGTTCAACAAGATCCAGGCCGCAGCCAACACCGATGGCCTCACCCAGCTCTACAACAAGGGATACTTTCAAAAACGGTTTGTAGAGGAGCTCGACAAGGCACAGCAGGGACGGTATCCCGTTTCCGTATTCATCTTCGACATTGATCACTTCAAGAAGTACAATGATGCGAATGGTCACCTCGCCGGTGACGAGTGCCTGAAACGAGTGGCGAAGGTGGTCCAGAATGCGGTACGGGAGGACGACGTCGCTGCACGCTACGGGGGCGAGGAATTCATTATCATCCTTCCCAACGCGCATCGAGACGGCGCCTTGCTGGCAGCTGAGAAGATCCGGGCTGCCATTGAATCTGAAAATTTCACGCCACCCCATCCGGTAAACGCGGGCGGCAAGGTCACCGTCAGCGGCGGTATCGGGACTTATCCTGACGATGGAATGGATGTCACCTCGATCATCAGCAAGGCCGATGCCGGCCTGTACGAAGCCAAGAACGAGGGACGCAACTGCATCCGCGTCTGTACCTCCCAACCCGAACTCTCCCCAATCGGCAACGACTCTCCTTGATCTCTTGAGCCTACGCACGTGCCTGATCGGGGCCGCTCTCCTGACGGCTTCGCTGCTCGCAGGAGGTGCGCGGGCGCAGACTGAGGGTGACGCCAATCCCTCGCTGGATGGTGCGATCACGGAGGAGGTCGGGGCGCGCGTTCCCTTACTGCGGGTTGCGGTCCTGC
>CBEVTG010000180.1:0-5033 GCA_965552745.1 uncultured bacterium | reverse complement strand
GGAGATCATCTGAAGCGACCCGGTGACACCCTTCCGGCCGACTTCCGTCCTAATCCGAACACAGGTCCTT
This sequence comes from uncultured bacterium, assembly GCA_965552745.1. GTDB lineage: Bacteria > Acidobacteriota > Polarisedimenticolia > JAPUKU01 > JAPUKU01 > JAPUKU01. The sequence goes on along the minus strand of CBEVTG010000180.1, from coordinate 4,963 downwards.
TCTTTATTGAAGGCGCCGAGCCAGGTGACACGCTGGCCGTGCACCTGATCAAGATCGAACCCGCAAAGGAGTTCGCGGTCGGGATCGCCGGACCGGGCTTCGGGGCACTGACCCAGACGCCCTACACCCCCATGCTCGATGAACCCATCCCGGACCGCACATGGTTCTACCGCATTGACCGGCGTGCGCGCACCGTGGAATTCGAAGCTGGAGACAGCGACTTCAAGGTCAAGCTGCCGCTTCGCCCGTTTCTGGGCTGCCTGGCGGTAGCGCCTGCGGCGGACGAGGCACGAAGCACCATCGTGCCGGAGTTCTTCGGCGGCAACATGGACACGCCCGATGTCCGCGTGGGTGCGACCGTTTACTTCCCGGTCAACGTGCCCGGAGCGCTGCTCTACCTCGGTGATGGCCACGCCGCCCAGGGTGAAGGCGAGATCGCCGGCACCGCGGCGGAGGTGGCCATGAACGTGACCCTGCAGGTCAATGTCATCAAGGGCCGGCGCATCTCCACTCCGCGCCTGGAGGACGACACCTACCTGATGACCGTTGGCAGCTACCGCCCTCTGGAAGACGCCATGCGCATCGCCAGCCGCGAGCTGATCGCGTGGCTGGAAGCGGATTACGGTCTCTCGGCGCTCGACGCCTACGAGCTGCTCAGCGTTGCCATGGAGTCGAGCATCAGCCAGCTGGTGGACCCGAACTACACTGTGCTTGTAAAGATCCAGAAGAAGTATCTACCGGATCCATCCTCCTCCACGCAGTGACCATCGGGACTTCGGCTGGCTCGTTCGAGCTGGTCGAGCACCGGAATGGCTTCTGAGAAACAAGGGGTTCGGGATATGGCCAGATCGTGTGATCGGGACCTGGGAATGGAGCGGCGCATCACGCGCCGCGATTTCCTCAACGGCGTCAGCCTCGCCGTGACCGGCTCCGTTCTCGCTCCCGGCCACATCCTGGCCGGGTCCGGGACCGCTCCTCAAACAGATCAGGCCTACTATCCTCCCGCACTGACGGGGCTTCGTGGCAGCCACCCGGGATCGTTTGAAACCGCCCATCGGGTCCGCGACGGAGAGGCCTGGCAAACCCCGGCGCCCGGGGCGGATACCGGTGAGTCGTATGACCTCGTGGTGGTGGGAGGCGGGATCAGTGGCCTCTCGGCCGCCCACTTCTTCCGCAAGCAGGCAGGGCCCAAAGCCCGCATCCTGATCCTGGACAATCATGATGATTTCGGAGGCCACGCAAAACGAAACGAATTTCGCTACCGGGGCCGCCTGTTTCTGATGAACGGCGGAACGCTGAACGTCGAGGCACCTTCACAGTACAGCCGGGTAGCAAAGGAGCTCCTGCGCGATATCGGCTTCGACACGGCCCGGTACTTCGAGGTCTCCAGGGACAAGGATCCGTATGAAGCGCTGAAGCTCAGTCGCGGCTTGTTCTTCGACAAGGAAACGTTCGGTGAGGATCGCCTGGTGGCGGGATACGGAAAGGATCCCTGGCCCGAGTTTCTTGCCCGCACGCCCCTTTCGAAGAAGGCCCGTGTGGACATCGCCCGGCTCTATGATGACGAGGCCAACCCGGATTACATGCCCGGCCTGTCATCACAGCAGAAGAAGGCCCGACTCTCCCGCATGAGCTATCGCGACTTTCTGCTGGGGCCGGCGGGAGTTCACCCGGACGCACCGCCACTTCTCCAGAGCGGGCTCCACGGCCTCTTCTGTGTGGGAAATGACGCCATTCCGGCGCTGTTCTGTTGGGAAATGGGGTTTCCTGGATTCCAGGGAATGGATCTCGAGCCCACACCCCGTGAAAACCTGATCGACGAACCGGGAGGACAACACGGGCGCGAGAACGAAGCCCGGGCCGATGAGGGCGACCCGACGATTTACCTGCCGGACGGCAACGCCACGCTCGCCCGCCTGCTCGTCCGCTCCCTGATCCCGGAAGCGATTCCCGGAAACTCCATGGAGGATGTGGTCACGGCCCGCGCCGACTACAGCCGCCTGGACAGCGCCAGATCAGCGGCGCGGATCCGGCTCAACTGCACGGCCGTGGGCGTCCGGCACACGGGGAGGCCGGAAACCGGCCGGGAGGTCGAGATCACTTACGTCCGGGCGGGCAAGGCAGAGGTCGTGCGCGCCACATCGTGCGTCCTGGCCTGCTGGAACAGCATGATCCCGGCCCTGTGCCCCGAGCTCCCGGAGCGGCAGAAGAAAGCTCTCGCCTATGCCATCAAGACGCCCATCGTGTACACCAACGTGCTGATACGGAATTGGACATCGTTTCAGAGGCTCGGGGTGCGAAGCGTCACGGCACCGGGAAGCTACCATGGAAGCCTGAGCCTGGCGAACGCCAGGAGCCTTGGAGAATACCGGCGATCACTCTCCCCTGAGGAACCGAACATTGTGCAGCTCTACCGGACTCCCTGCGCCCCCGGCCTGCCGAAGAGAGAACAGCACCGTGTCGGAAGGACGGAACTGCTCTCGACGACGTTCGAGATGTTCGAGCGTGAGATCCGGGATCAGCTCGCCCGTACGCTCTCGGGCGGTGGGTTTGATCCGGCCCGGGATATCGAGGCGATCACCGTGAACCGCTGGCCGCACGGCTACGCCACCACCTACAACACCCTGTACGAGCCTGTCGAATGGGCCCTCGAGACACCGGCGGATCGGCCCTGCGTCATCGCCCGGCATCCGTACGGAAGAATCGCTATCGCGAACGCGGACGCGGCCGCCAGCCCGCATTCCGACGCGGCGATCAACGAAGCCTATCGTGCCGTCAGGGAACTGAGTGGTTCGGAGAAGGGTTGAAGATCCGGATGGAGCGCAGGAGCCCGTCAGCTCTGGCGGGCCCAGGAGGGCAGGAGCTTGTCAGACAGGAATGCCGAGATGATCTGGCGGTTTTCTTCCTTCACTTCCGTGAACTCAACGCCCATGCCAAAACGAAAATCGCTGTCGAGCTCCCGATGATGGATGACGCGGCCCTCCCTCTGGAGAGGGTCTGTCGTCTCCGACGGATGGAGCGACATGGTGACGTGGCTGCCCGCCCTGGGCAGATGGTTCGTTTCGACGAAAATCCCCCCCTCGCTGATGTTGCGCGCGAACCCTTCGACCACCGTCTCGTCGTGGAGACAGTCCACGCCCATGCCGATCCAGATCCGGTCGTTGCGTGACACGGCGGCCGTGAGGGTCTCGAAAATCTTCCGGCTCAGCACTTCCGGAGTTATCGGCTTGGCGAGCATCTCGTCGCCCGGCGAAGCAATGGTCGGTTGATCGACCGGTAGCATCGGTTCGTACAACAGGATAACCGGAACGTTTCGCTGCAGGTTCAGCTTGATGTGGCGGTATACCTCGCAGGTCGAAAGGTCCCTCATTCCGCCGCCAAGCACGATGACGGCGGGATCGAACTGGTAAACCAGATCCAGCGCCACCGTCCCGGAGGCCACGTTGATCACCCTGACACCCCGGTCACCCAAGCGCTGCAAAAGTTCTTCTCCTATCTCAGGCTCGCCCAGGAAAAGGCAGGTCAATGCCGAACGGACACTCATCTACATTAAATATGAGCCTGAGGCTATGACAATTCAACAATGTGAAATCAATCAGCAGAACTTTTATCGTTCTTTAAAGTAATATCTAAATTCCTACATTTACAAAATTGATCACCTTACCTGGCGATCAGCTTTCAATCGATCGAACTCTCTAGAAACCAACAGGTTAGTGTGTCCTAATTGGATGACACGCACAAACGTATCGTGCGGTGGCACTGCTCCTGTAGTTACGTTCGTGCCCTTGACTTCGTGAATTGTTTCGTTCGCATTTGTGGATGTCACGAAAACATGCTTGACAGGAATTTTCTGCGGGGATATTGTTCGCGGCCGCAGGATTCCTCCCCCTACAGAATTAACGTTTTTCTCGTGGACGGTGGAATTCTGCATTGGTCCCGCGAACCCGGACGAACGGATGGTCGCGGCTTCCGGACAGGAGGCAAGCCAAAGGCCAGCCGGCTGTGTCCGACCGGGGTGCGGGGAAACTCATTTCATGGAGGTAACTGGATGAAGAGATTTGCAATTCTGGCAGTACCTGTCCTGGCTCTCGGCCTGGCCTCTGGAGAGGCCCTGGCCCGGAACAACGTCAGCACGACGCATTCCATGCCCGTTCGCGTGCAGGGTGTCATGGACGCCTCCGGTTGTGACAACTCGACCGGTCCAACCATCACCCTGAGCGGCGAGCTGTCCCTGGGCGGCGTCAGCGCGGATCTGATTTTCCGCAACAACGAGAGAGGGACCCACACCGCCACCGAACGAACCGACGTCGAGGTGGTGATCCTTCCGGACGGAGAGGCAATTCGGATCCCGAAGCAGCCGGTTTTGGGCGGAACGGGCGGTAACCCGTTCATCTGGATCCAGCTCCTGGACGAGAGGGGCAAATCCCTGACCGGGGAGATCTTCCTGGGCCGTTGCGTTCAGGGCCTGACGACGTTCGCCACTGACTTCTTCCTCAGGGCGACGTCCGGAGCCGACATCACGGTCGGTGGCTGCTCCAACCAGGGCCCGGAGATCGAGCTGTCCGGAGAGGTCGCAATCACCGGCATCAACGCCCGGCTGATCTTCAGGAACAACGACAACCCGGTGGGCGGTCCTCACCGGAGGGATGAGGAGGTCGCGGTCGACATCGTCATTCTCCCAGAGGGCGAATCGATCGTGCTTCCGAAGCAACCGGTTCGTGGCGGCGCCGGCGGCAATCCGATCATCTCGGTGCAGTTCCTGGACGGCATGGACGAGCCGATCAGCGACGAGTTCCGCCTCGGGCGCTGCGTCCAGCTCGCGAAGTAAGGTAACGTTCGAAAGCCGGCCGGCGCCTCCTGATCCGGAGCCGGCCGGCTTTTTTGTGTCCGCGCGCCGGAGTCCCTTCTCTCAGCTATTGGTGACCCGTCGAGCCGCACGTCACCGAACGAAGCATCGCAGCAA
>CBEVTG010000179.1:0-5035 GCA_965552745.1 uncultured bacterium | reverse complement strand
GACCCATCGATGAATCCGCTTTCACAATCCTCGACGACCGACAGCTCTGGCAGTGCATCCCGCAGATCCAGCGCCGAATCGAAGAAGTTGGGCAGATCGGTCGGCTCGCCCTGCACGAGAGGAAGCAGCACGGGATCACAGATGGCCGCGGTCTCAGTCAGGCCGACGAATGTGGCTCCATCCAGCAGGCAGCGGTGCAGACCGAGTCGCGTACGCAGCTTGAGCTCCTCACCATAATCGAATGGATCGATCGTAATCACGTCGTCGGTCTGGTCGAAATCATCCACGTTGCGGATGTAGTTAGAGGCTTCGAGATAGGCATCAATCCCGGCCCCGAGCGTCTCCCCGAGGCGCGGAAGAAGGTCGTGCCCTTCCGGAAGGAGCTTCAGGAAGTCGGGATAAGGCTCCAGGATATCTCTCTTGGGATCAAAAATCTCGATGAGCCAGGCCGTGTCGATGCTCAGGAACTCGTCCAGATCGATATTGAAATCGTAGGCGGTACCGAAAACAAAGAACCCTTCGAGCAGGCGCAGGGCCGCCTCGAGCATCTTTACGTCCCCGTAATCGATTTCCACCGGCCTGAGCCCCGGAAATCCGAGGTGCTCGAGCTCCTCGGCGGATATCACCGCGGAGAACGATGCGTCGATCTGCTCGAGATTCTCCTCGGTGGCGGCATTCAGCCTGGGCAGCAATGCTGAGCGCAGGAAGTCCTGAATATCTCCTGACGTTGGCGAGTCGGGCGGCAGAGGGTCCGGAAGGTCAATGTTCATGTTGTGCAGGCCGAAATCATCGACATTCATTCCGAACTGCGCGAGGATTTCTTTGAGAGTGAGCGTGCTCTCCATGTCTTCAATACTGGCCGCCAGGGCGGATTGGTTGGCACCGGATCCGGATTCCTCGAAAATGTCCAGGATCCTCGCGATGGCCTGCATGAGATGAGCCTCTTGATTCCCCGGTTCACCCAGGAGCAGGGCCGTGAGACATTCTTCGGTGGCGAACAGATCGCCCGAGAAGAAGAGATCCCGGCACTCCCCCGGCATGATGCGGCGGACATCCAGGCTGTCGGTGGTCGAGTTTTCTGCCGGATCCGTGGCGCTGACGGTGATCAGGTTGACGCCCTCCGCCAGAGGAACATCGCACGAGAACGAATCGCCCGCAAAGGGAACGCCCACGCCGTTACAGGCCACCAAAGCGATTCCGTTGGCGTCGCTGGCGGTTCCCGCCACGGTGATTTCGGCGAGGCTCGTCGCCGCCCCCGGAGCCGGCTCATCGATAGAGAGAACAGGAGGGGTGGTGTCGATGTTCACGGGCACGCAGATGTCGGCCCGGTTGCCCGCCAGGTCGATGGCCGTGCCGCAGACATCCTGGCCCGCGCCTTCGTCGCTCAGGACAACGGGCGCGGAGCACGACGCGATCCCGGAGGTGGCGTCTGAGCAGATGAACGATACGGTCACCTCACTGTTGTTCCAGCCGTCGGCGTTCGGCTTCGGAGACACGCTGGCCGTGATGATGGGCAGGTCCTCATCGAAGCCCAGCAGGCTCACATAGGCTGATCCACCCGGCTTCGCCCTGAGCTCGACCGTGAGAACGTTGGACGCTTCGAGCACCACGGGACGCTCGACGAGTTCCACGACCCCGCTGAACGATGCCGGTCCCAGAAGCCGGGTGCCGTTGAGCAGAATGCTCACGTTCAAGGCCTTCTCGGACTCGCCGTCCACCAGGCCGCCGTTCTGAAGGCGGAGGGCGTACTCGATTCCGGGATTGAGGATGTCGAACAGGCGGGTTATCGAGACGGGATCACCCGTGCCCCGCTCGAAGCGCTCTGGGCCGAAGACCGTAAACGTGCCGGCCCCGGCGCTACCGGCGCAAAAGGCGATGAGAACCACGGACAGAAGCACCCGGTGGATCATCTTTGCCTCCCAGCTACACTGATGGTGCAGTTTGTTGCCGAGAAATTTGCTTAATTAACTTTTATACCACTGGTCAAATCAGAAGACAAGCATTCTCAGGCGCTCCCCGCAGGCGGGGAACACCAGTGCGAGTTTCTTGTCACGACTTTCTGGTTTGTTCTTCCGCAACTCGGATCGATCTCCAGAAGAATCGCAAGAATATCGTCAAGCCGTGGTCAGGGACAGGATCCCGGGGCTGCATTTAAAAGGGCGTCTCTTGGGGCAATCTGGGCCGGATCATCCGAGTCGTATGTACCGTTTCCAACGCAATTGACGCCGCGAACGACAAACCAGATCCCCTCACCGCGAGGTGGCTGCTGGAAAAATCCTGCCGACGTCGTCTCCCGGTCGTTGGCGGCACACCCGAAGACTGCCTGACTAAAGTCACCTCCTGTCTCGTGCAGGACACTCGAAATGCCGACGATGAGGTCGTAAGCCTGGGCATCAGGCATAGAGGTCCAGGAGAGGGTTGCTGGCTTGGCGATACTCAGGACCGGAGAGCCTGCCGGAGGTGCTGGGGGGCACGGCGGTCTGACATGGACGTTGAACGAGACCGTGGCGTTTAGCGGCGGGTTCCCGTAGTCGGTCACGGCCAAGACGACCGAATGATCGCCAACATCCGCTGCCGTGGGTCTGAGTTCCACTCGACCGTTCCCTCCACCCAGATCCACCAGCGTTGCAAAGGGGGGGAGGCTCACGGGAGACAGGCGAAGGTTGTCCCCATCGGGGTCACTCGCCGTGAGGCTCACGTCAAGCGCATCCAGAGCATCGACGGATACACCTGCCACCGGCTCGAAGGCGGGCGGCAAGTTCGTCACGGTGACCGAAACGGGTACCTGGACGGAGAGAGTGCTATGTGTGACGACCAGGGTATCTTCTCCTTCTCCCAGGGCCGTGATGAGGCCATCCCCGGTGATGCTGATCACGGAGGTCGTTCCGCTCGCCAGGTTGTACGAGGTTCCTGAGGCGACCTGTGTCAGGTCAATCTCGCTCCCGTCTGCCATCGATCCGGAAACTCTGAACAGCAGCGGCTCTCCGATCTCGAATAGCTCGATTACTCCCGGAATGACCGTCAATGATTCGGGAACTTCACTCGGCTGCACGTTGAGGTACGTCGACGCCTCGTAAAACTCGGTCGCTCCTCCGAACGTGAACGCATGGATATTGAAAATGCCTCCGCGCTCCAGGGGTACCGTCATCGAGAATGAGTAAGGTGCCGGTCCGTCGATCCTGTGGCTAAGGCCTCCAAGCCCGAAAATTGCGCCCTCCACCGGCTCACCGCCATCAATCTGAAGAGTAATCAGAATCGATTCCCCCGGCTGGACAATTGTCCCGGCGGCTGGAGCCAGTGTCACCGTGGCGGTCGTTGCGGCCTGAGAAGCTGCTGCAACACACGGGATCGGGAGGGGGAGAAAGGTGCCAGTCGGGATATGCCGGGCAATCGGGCCGAACAGTGGGTTGCTCGTCCCGATCGGTTCCAGAAGTGAATTTTCAAGCTCCGGCCAGGCGTTAGGTTGACCAGGTGGCGATATGGGGGACTGCGTCTCGCTTGGTTCCGGTAGGATGTTGAAATTTGAGTGCACAACGCCAACGATCTCGTTATCGAGAATGTTGACACCCGCGCCCTGGCTCGACGCGGGAACAAGAGTGTCGTGGTCACAGCGGCTCCCCGGAGTAGCAGCGCAGGCTGGATCCAGAAGTGCGTCGATGGTTGTTGGCTCCTTTTCAATGCTCAGAGTCACGAACTCGAAGAGGCTCTCCGCCCAGGAATTCTCCGGGGCAATCCCGACCAGGAGCCGGGACGTGGCTTGGGTCTCGCCAAGGTTTGCGATGTCCGGGCTCGAGGTTTGCAAACCGCGCAATCCCGGTCCAAACAGATCCCCCCCACTTCCGAATGGGTCCAGGAGAAATCCCAAAATAGACCAGACAGTCTTCCCCTTACGGTCTTTCGTGAGGCTGACTCTCTCGCATAAATTTCTGGCGAGCCAGTCGGCGAATGGGGTGCCCTTGTGTGGAGTTCCGATGGTGATCAGCTTATGGAAAGCTCCCTTTCCGTAGGTCGATTCAAACGTTTCAGGCCTGTATGGATGCAGCCAGCGAGATCGGGCGACCAGGCCGCCCATGCTGTGCGCTATGACATCGACCTGGGAAACGGCAATGCCTTGTTCTCTCCTCCTGAACCGGGAGGAATTGATGGATCGACCCAGCATCCGGACGGCAAATCGATCCTCCTCAGCCGTTGCCAAGGGATCGAAAGAGGCTGCCGACTGTTCCCTGCCATAGTCGACAAGGCATTCGTCGCAGATGTCCCAACCCCGATTTTCGAGATACCTGGCAAATTCCCCCCAGGCGCCCTGTCCGTTGCTCCACAGCCCGTGGACGAGAATCAGGGGAGGAGGTTCCAGAAGAAGCGGCAGGTCTTCTGTGTCCGAGGAATTCTCGACCTGGAGATGTGCCGTTACACCGTTCTCAACATCTGGCTGGGTTCCCGGAAAATCGATGGGGGCCCGGTAAACCGCAAAGACGAAGAATCCTCGAGCAGTCTCGACCGGATCCACCATGATGCTGTCCCCGGGCAATGACCCGTCAAGGTGCATGAGCTCTCCCAGGGTCCCGTTGGCTGGTAGACCTTCCCCGTCAAGAAGTGAGAATGTCGTGGATTCTCCAGTGCGCTTACGCAGCAGGAGCATCGTCACTCCGTCTGTGGCGACTCCTGTTCGTCTGACAGGCGCCTGGATGAGCAGGTCCGGATTATCAGAGATCTGCACCGTTCCGTTCTCTACGGTCAGATATTCGTCTCCGTTGCATATGATGGTGGAGCCACAGGCAGGATCGATGATCTCAGTCGTCGTGACCGAGTTGTAAACGTCGGCTCTTCCCCGATTCGAAAGAGCGGTGAGGAAGCTCGGAGAGCCGATAATCACGTCGTCAGTTCCGCTACCATCGACATCTCCGGCCGAGTCGACAGACCATCCGAACTGAGACCGGGCCTGGTGTCCGTCGAGCGACTTACTGTCGACGGCGGGCAAGCCGACAGGAGATCCCAGGTAGACGAAGGCTGTGCCTGGAAGCGTCAGGGACGAGAT
>CBEVTG010000178.1:0-5039 GCA_965552745.1 uncultured bacterium | reverse complement strand
CGATGACGCCCTGCTTGACGTCCTCCTCATTCGGCAATCCCAGGTGTTCCTTGGGCGTGACATAGCACAGCAGCGAAGCTCCCGCGTATCCCGCCATGGTGGCGCCGATGGCGGAAGTGATGTGGTCATAGCCGGGCGCCACGTCGGTTACCAGGGGGCCGAGCACATAGAAAGGCGCCTCGTGACAGATCTCCTGCTGCTTGCGCACGTTCATTTCAATCTGATCAAAGGGCACGTGTCCTGGACCTTCGATCATGACCTGGACATCCTGCTCCCATGCGCGCCGCGTCAGCTCTCCCAGAACCTCCAGCTCGGCGAACTGCGCGCGATCGGAGGCATCGTGCAGGCAGCCGGGACGGAGTCCATCGCCAAGGCTCAGGGTGAGATCGTGTGTCTTGCAGATATCCAGCAGTCGGTCGTAGTGGGTGTAGAGCGGATTCTGCTTCTTGTGGTGCAACATCCACTGGGCCATGAGTGAGCCGCCGCGGCTGACGATGCCGGTGAGACGTCCGCTGATCAGAGGCATGAGCTCGAGAAGCACTCCACAGTGAACCGTCACATAGTCCACTCCCTGGAGAGCCTGGTGCTCAATCAGCTCGAGCAGGTTGTCGGCGGTGATGTCCTCAGGTTTACCAACGGATTCGATCGCCTGGTAGATGGGCACGGTGCCGATGGGAACGGAGCTCTCGGCGATGATGGCTTTCCGGATGGCGTCGATGTCTCCGCCGGTGGACAGATCCATCACGGTGTCGGATCCGAACCGTAAGGCAGTCTTCAGCTTCTTCACCTCTGAGTCGATGCTGGAGCTGACGGCGGAGTTGCCAATGTTCGCGTTGATCTTGCACCGGGCGGCGATGCCGATGCCGGTCGCTTCCAGGTTTTCATGGTGGATGTTGGCCGGGATGATCATCCGGCCGCGTGCCACTTCGGTGCGCACGAGCTCCGCCTCGAGCTTCTCTCTTCCGGCGACGTGCTGCATCTCCCGGGTGACGAGTCCCTGGCGGGCATGGTGCATCTGGGTGGTGTTGCCGGCCCGCTGGCTGGCCGTGTAGGAACGGGACATGGTGGACCTCCTCGGGTGGTCGGGCTGGTCTTTCAAGAGAGCAAGGGAATGGAATTTTAAACCCCGCCCTGCGGGGTGTCAACGCGAGGCGGGCTGGGCCCGGGATCGCGCGGATTCGATGCGTTCCAGGACGACCTCGACGAGCTTCGAGTGCAGTCCGAGCGGCTCGGTGATGACCGTACGCAGTCCGGGGTGCCGGTGCGCCGCTTCCTCGACCAGCTGCGGGATGTCGTTCGTGGAGTGGTTGCCGGGGCCCAGAAAGTAGGGGTGTACAAGGATCTCTGTCGCACCTTCCTTCACACAGGCATCGATTCCCTCCGAGATAGTGGGAGATGCCATCTCCATGTGAGCGTAATGAACGATCGTTCCCGGAGAAGTGCCCGCACGGACGCGCTCGGTCACCTCCAGCAGGAGGTTGTTGGCCACTTCCAGGCGGCTGCCGTGATCCACGAGCAGGATCGCGAGCTTCATCAGGATGCTGGAGTCGAAGTCTCTTCCGAGGATTCGGTCGCAGCCTCGGCGGGCGCCGGAGCAGGAGCGGGCGTGCTGGTCTCGGCAGGTTTCTTGCCCTTGTGCCGCTCCTCGAGTCTCTTGTTGAAGAGCACGGCCTGGCGCTTCCGTGTCTGCGCCCGCCGCAATTTCTTCTTGAGCTTCCGGTGCACAGGGTCGTGGCTCGCGGCTTCCTTCATGCCCGCGAGCTTTCCCTTGAGATCCGAAATGCGCTTGTCGAGCTTCTGGAGCGGATCGTCAATCTTCTGCTTTGCCGGCTTCTTTGCTTTTGCAGCCATGCGTTTTACCTCTCGAAATCAGGGTTTCAAGCGTTGGAAAACATGATACCACAGCCCTTCTCCACCCCCGGTCCCCTTGCCGGGCCTGTGCTACCATGCGCCGCGTGGACAGCCGTAAGCAACTTCTTGATCTTGTTCGAAAGCGGGCTCTGATCCGGGGCACGTTCCGCCTGAGCTCGGGTGCCGTATCGGATCATTACTTCGACTGCAAGCTCGTGACACTCGACCCGGAAGGACTCTACCTGATTGGCGAAGTCATTCTGGATCAACTGGAGCGGGAACGGATCGAGGTTGGCGCCATTGGCGGTCCCACGATCGGTGCCGACCCGATCGCCACGGCAGTCGCCCTGCGCTCGCGCGAGAGGGGACGTCCTCTCCCGGCTTTTCTGGTGCGCGCGGGAGCCAAGGAGCACGGCACTGGCCGGGTTCTCGAAAACCCTCCGCCGGCCGGTACCCCTGTGGTCGTGGTGGAAGATGTGGTCACCACCGGCCGCTCCACCCTTCAGGCAATCCAGACCTGTGAGAAGCAAGGTCTAAAGGTCGCCGCTGTCGTGTGTATTGTGGATCGGGAGCAGGGAGGGGCCGAATCGCTCGCTTCGTACCGGTTCCTGCCCCTGTTTTGCCGTACGGAACTCCTCGCCACCGGCTGAGGCCGGTTCGCTCTCGCCCGGGAGCGGACTTTTTAGAGTAACCCCAGGTTATATCAAGAAATAAATTCGTTGCTCTGGCTAACTGCGGGTATATATATGGAGCCACGAAAGCGCCTCAGAAATGGATACGCCGACGCAACCTCGCCAGCGCGGGCGAACCCGACGGGTGCCGACGGAGCCAGGACGTGGGCCGCTGCAGGAAGCGGAACTGGCCCGGCTGATCTCTGCGCACCAGGGATTTGTCTTCAAGATTGCGCGAGAGTACATCCACCTCGGAATCCCCCTCGAGGATTTGGTCAACGAAGGCAACATTGGGCTGCTGCACGCGGCGCGCCGCTTCGATCACCTGAGGGGCACTCGCTTCCTGACCTACGCGTCGGCCTGGATCCGCAAGTACATCCTCGGATCCATCCAGCGCTACGCGCGCCTGGTGCGCCTTCCCCCTTATAGCCTGCGCCGGCTGAGGCGATTTCTCCATGAGGAACAGGCACTTGCGCAGAAACTCGGGCGCTCGCCCAGCCACGAAGAGGTCGCTGCGGGCTCGGATCTCCGTGGACGGGAGATCGAGAGCCTCCAGAAGTGCCGGTATGTGGAAGTGCCGATCGATGTGGTTCACCCGGACAGCGAAACCGGGTACACCCGGCCGCTGCCCGATCCTAACGCGCTGAACCCGGAGGAGGACCTGCTGCGTGGCGAGGCGTACAGGCTCGTCCACGGAGCACTGTCCCGCCTGTCGCCGAAGGAACGCACCGTCATGATCGGCCGTTACGGTCTGAGCGATGGTCGCGTGCGCACCCTCAAGGAAGTCGCGAAGCATCTGGGGCTCAGCCGGGAGCGCGTGCGACAGATCGAAGCAATTGCCCGCCGCAAGATAGTCCGCCACCTTGTCCGCCTGTCCCGCCGCCGGAAGTAGTAGCGCTTTTCCTCCCATCTTTTTGTTGACACTCTGGCATATGCGTAATAGCATTACGGCATAAGTACGGGAAACATTCTTACAGCTATTTGAAAGCGTTGCTCAGTTAGCTCGCCCCCGGGGAGGGGTGAAGAGTGGCGAGGTGGTCATGGCCAGAGACCTCGTACCACACCTGGCAACATCCAGCCGCCGAGTAATTCGACCGGGGTACCTTGCCATCCCCCGTGCTGAAATCGAACGTCAGCGCGATCGCCTGGTTGAGGACAATCTCGGTTTTGCCATCAAGATTGCCTGCGACCACCGCAACCTCGGCCTTCCCCTCGGAGATCTCATCAACGAAGGTTGCCTCGGTCTCATCGAGGCTTCCAGGCGCTACGATCCGACCCGCGGCGTGAAGTTCGTGACCTACGCCGCCGCGTGGGTCCGTAAGTCGATCCTGCGAGCTTTGCTCACGCACACACGCACCATCCGCATCCCTGCATACCACCTCGATCAGGTCAAGCAATACCAGCGGGCGGAGTCGCTGCTGGCGAGCCAGCTCGGCCGCCGGCCCGATCGGGAGGAAGTCTCACGCAAGCTGGCCACCTCGGGCATCAAGGTGGACGCGATTTTGAGCCGGCGCGTACTGGAAGTGCCTCTCGAAAGTGGTGACTTCTTCACTCCCGGCGGCTCTCTCATGAGCAGGATGGAGGATAAGCAGGCGAACAACCCCGAGGATGTCTTCCTCAAGGACGAGAACCACTCGCTGGTCGATTACGCGCTGTCGAAGCTGAACGAACGGGAGCTCTTCGTGATCGAATCCCGGTTCGGTCTTCGAGAAAGAAGGCTCGCCAGCCTGGCCGTGGTGGGCAGCCAGCTCGGCCTCAGCCGGGAGCGCGTGCGCCAGATCGAGCATCAGGCCAGAGCAAAGATGCGCCGGGCCCTTTCGAAAAAACGGTTGTCCGTCGGTGAGGCGGGGGCTATCATGGGCGGGCGAGACCGTTTCGCCCGGCAGCCCGAGGGGCCTCGCCTGAGGCGGGGAAGGGACGGCGTGCCGGGCTGATACCCACCCGATGACAGGTTATCTTCGCTTTGGTCCCCGGTGGCGAGAGCGCAAGATCGAGGCCCTCGAGCGACAGCTCTTCGAGTTGCATTCTGATCCGGCCCGCCCCTGGGAGCGATACCCGGTCATTCCCTACGAAATCACGCGGTTCGAGGAGTATCTTAAGATACATCCGGCCGTCGCCTTCCACGTCGGGCGCACGCGGCGAGAAATTCTTGCTGAGCCGGGCTGGGGGCCGTACATCCATCCTGACGACCTGGAGCGAGTGGGTCGGGCGTGGCAGTGTTACTGTCTGCAGGGGCGGCCCGTTGAGGGCCTCGAGATGCGCTACCGCCACGCAGAGAGTGGCCGCTACGCCTACGTGGAGGTTTACGGTTACCCGATCTCCTGGGGACGGGACGAGCGGCCCATCCGGTTTTCCGCATGGTTCAAGAACATCACCGATCGCAAGCGAGCCGAGACCGACTTTCTTCTCAGCTGCCTCGGAGAATGCGACAGACCCACCGCCCGGCATGCCCGGAGCCACGTCGCCGATATCGCTTTCCGCGAGGATGTAGAGAACGCGGGCATGCGCGCCAGCCTG
>CBEVTG010000177.1:0-5043 GCA_965552745.1 uncultured bacterium | reverse complement strand
TCGGTGATTATACGGGTGCCTCCTGGGCCCTGGACCCCGAACCTGTCACCGGGATTGGGGCCGCGGGTGGCCGTCAAACTTCAACCTGCAGTCCCGCCAAAAAGCATCCGTTCACACGAGCCAAACTTGATGGAAAACAGGTACGACCTTTCAATGCCAGGAAAAAGAGGCTCTTCCGAACCGGGAATGGAGCCGCACGAACAGTCAGCCTCTCACCAGCGCGAGCCTGACAGCACCGGAGAGCCCGGACACGATCTGACTACCGCAGCCACTTCCTTGAGTGGTGACAGCGACGGCAGTTCCTCCAAAGTTGATACCCCGAGCGACGACAGTTCCTATACCGCATCCCAGATAAAGGTACTCGAAGGCCTCGAGGCGGTCCGCAAGCGCCCCGCCATGTACATCGGCTCCACGGGCGCTCCGGGCCTTCACCACCTTGTCTATGAAGTTGTCGATAACTCGATTGATGAGTCCCAGGCGGAGTTCTGCGACCACATCGACATAAAGATCCACGTAGACAACAGCGTCACAGTAACTGACAACGGACGAGGAATTCCCGTTGACCTCCACCAGGGAGAAGGCAAACCCGCGGCCGAAGTTGTCCTGACGATGCTGCACGCCGGTGGCAAGTTCGACAACCTGTCGTACAAAGTGAGTGGGGGGCTCCACGGCGTGGGCGTCTCGGTCGTCAATGCTCTTTCGGAGCGTCTCGAGCTGGAAATCTGGCGTGGTGGGAAGGTCTACCAGCAGACCTATCAGCGCGGGGCCCCGTCCACGCCCTTCCAACAGACGGGCACGACACGCCGACGCGGAACCAAGATCACCTTCCGTCCAGATCCAGAAATTTTCACGGATCGGGAGTTCTCGTTTGACGTTCTCTCACAGAGGCTCCGAGAGCTCGCGTTTCTGAACTCCGGCGTGCGCATCACAATCGAGGATGAGCGCAACGCCAAGAACCACGAATTCCACTACACGGGCGGCATTGCCTCCTTCGTCGAGCACCTCAACCGCAACAAAGCCGCGCTGCACGAAAAACCAATACACTTCCTTGCCGAACGTGACGGACTCTTCATAGAGGCTGCCATGCAATACAACGATGGCTACCTCGAGAACATCTTTTCCTTTGCCAACAGCATCAACACCTCGGAAGGCGGTACGCATCTCATCGGGTTCAAGAGTGCCCTGACCCGCACCATTAACGCCTACGGCTCCAAGGGCGGATTCTTCCGGGATATGAAATCCGCTCTCACGGGAGAGGACGCGCGTGAAGGTCTGTCTGCCGTCATATCAGTGAAGCTGCCCCACCCACAGTTCGAAGGACAGACCAAGACCAAGCTCGGCAACAGCGAGGCCAAAGGGTTGGTGGAGACCGTCGTCAACGAGAAGCTCGGCGAATTCCTCGAGCGCAATCCGTCCGTTGCGCGGCGCGTCGTCGCCAAAGTCATGGAGGCGGCTCGCGCACGGGACGCTGCCCGCAAGGCCCGCGATCTCACTCGCCGCAAGGGGGCCCTGGACAGCGCCTCTCTTCCCGGCAAACTAGCCGACTGCCAGGAGCGCGATCCGGCGCTCAGTGAGCTGTTCATCGTGGAAGGTGAATCGGCAGGTGGCTCCGCCAAACAGGGCCGTGACCGCCGCTTCCAGGCGATCCTTCCGATCAAGGGAAAAATTCTTAACGTCGAAAAAGCCCGCTTCGACAAGATGCTGTCGAGTGCCGAGATTCGCACCATCATCGCGGCGCTGGGCACCGGCATTGGGGACGATGACTACGATGGATCACGGGTGCGCTACCACCGTATCATCATCATGACCGACGCCGACGTGGATGGATCGCACATTCGCACCCTGCTGCTGACGTTTTTCTACAGGCAGATGAAGGACATCATTGACAAGGGATACATGTACATCGCGCAACCACCGCTCTACCGCGTAAAGAAAGGTAAGTCGGAGGTTTATGTCAGCAGCGAGTCGGAGCTCAACCGCCATCTCCTGAAGAAGGCCATCGAGGAGAAAGTTGTGCGCCTGGGCGGGGACGCGGACCGGGAGGTCAGCGGAGAGGCTCTGCAGGGCGTTCTGGAAAAGATCACACAGCTCGAGCAGCACCGCGCTCTGCTGAAGCGCAAGGGATACGGAACCCCGCTGCTGGACGCCATCCTGCGTGAGGGAATCCGCGAGCGCGCCACGTTCGAGGACAAGGCGCATCTCGAGATGCTTTCCGAGAAACTGCGTGCCGCCGGATGGAAGGTAGATCCGGTATCCCATGACGAGGAGCACTCGCTCTGGGAACTACCGGTGCGCTCACGCCTTAAGGGTTTCGGGCGCCTGCGCATCAACCTGGCTCTTGTCAACTCGCCCGAGTTCCGCCGGCTCTGGTACCTGCACGGTGAGCTCGAGGGGAACGACCGGCCGCCCTTCAAGGTCGCCGAGAACGGCCGGGAAGCTTCTCTCGCCACCAAGGAGGATCTGTTGCAGTACATGCTGGATTCCGGGAAGAAGGGTGTGCAGATCCAGCGCTACAAAGGTCTCGGAGAGATGAACCCGGATCAGCTCTGGGAAACAACCATGAACCCCGAGAGCCGGCGCATGCTGCAGGTTCGCATTGATGACGCCGTGGAAGCGGATGACATGTTCAAGGTCCTCATGGGCGATCAGGTCGAACCCCGCCGCAAGTTCATTGAAGACAATGCTCTAGAGGTGAACAATCTCGACATCTGAGCTCTTTCGCAGTGGTCCTGCCGGCGGAACCCTGACGCAGTCACCAAAACGTAACTGAACCCCATGGAAGATATCGCCAAGGGAAAAGTCCCGGTAAACATCGAAGACGAGATGCGCAACTCGTATCTCGACTATGCGATGAGTGTCATCATCGGGCGTGCCCTGCCCGACGTGCGTGACGGCCTCAAGCCGGTCCACCGGCGAGTGCTGTACGCCATGCACGACACCAGCAACCACTGGGACAAGCCGTACCGCAAGTGTGCCAAGGTCGTGGGTGAAGTTCTGGGTAAGTACCATCCGCACGGGGATGGACCTGCGTACGACACGCTGGTTCGCATGGCCCAGGACTTCTCGTTGCGCTACCCGCTCATCGACGGCCAGGGGAACTTTGGATCGATCGACGGGGACCCTCCGGCCGCCATGCGTTACACGGAAGCGCGCATGGCAAAGCTGGCGCATGAGATCCTTGCTGACATCGACAAGGAAACCGTCGACGTCATCCCTAACTACGACGGTTCAGAGGTCGAACCTGTTGTTCTTCCGACCCGTCTGCCCAACCTGCTCGTCAACGGTTCGTCGGGCATCGCCGTCGGCATGGCCACGAACATCCCGCCTCACAATCTGGGCGAGGTGGTGGACGCCCTCATCCTGCAGGTCCAGAACCCCAACACGACGCTCGAGGAGCTGATGAACGTTCTGCCGGGTCCGGATTTTCCCACCGCCGGATTCCTGCACGGCACGGATGGAATCCGCCAGGCATATGCCACCGGCCGGGGAATTCTGCAGATGCGCGCCCGCGCGGAAATTGAACCAGTCCCGAAGAAAGACCGGGAGAACATCGTCATCACCCAACTTCCCTACCAGGTCAACAAGGCGCGCCTGGTTGAGTCAATCGCGGCACTCGTCAATGACCGGAAGATCGAAGGCATTTCAGATATTCGTGATGAATCGGATCGCGATGGAATGCGAGTCGTGATCGAACTGCGGCGCGGCGAGGTGTCCCAGGTCATCCTGAACAACCTCTATGCCCAGACGCAGATGCAGGAGACTTTCGGGGTGATTTTCCTGAGCATCGCGAACAATCAGCCACGGGTGTTCACGCTCAAGGAGATGCTGCAGCACTTCATTGATCACCGCAAAGAAGTGGTGGTGCGGCGCACGCAGTACGAGCTGCGCCAGGCTGAAAATCGGGCCCATATCCTCGAGGGGCTGAAGATCGCCCTCGACAATCTGGATGCAGCGATCGCCCTCATCCGAGCCGCCAAGGCGCCGGCGGAGGCCAAGGAGCAGTTGCGATTGCGCTTCAAGCTGAGCGATCGCCAGGCCCAGGCCATCCTGGAAATGCGCCTGCAGCGGCTGACCGGACTCGAGAGAGACAAGATCCTCCGGGAGTATGCGGATACGCTCAAGCTCATCGAGCGGCTCAAGCAGATTCTCGCCTCGGACCAAGAGGTGCTCGACATCATTGTTGAGGAGCTGCGCGAGATCAGGAAGGAATACGCAGATGCACGACGCACGCAGATCGTCAGGGAGGTTCAGCGATTCTCGATCGAGGACATGATCGCTGACGAAGATATGGTGATCACGTGCTCCTACATCGGTTACGTGAAACGCAGCCCGCTATCCGCCTACCGCGCGCAGCGGCGCGGCGGCAAGGGCCGCATCGGCATGACCACGAAGGGTGAGGACTTCGTCCAGCATCTGTTCGTCGCCTCGGCCCATGATTACATCCTCGTTTTCACGAGCAAAGGGCGGGTGCATTGGTTGAAGGTGCACGAGTTTCCGCAGATCGGCCCAACCGGTAAAGGCAAGCCGATCGTCAACCTGTTGAACCTGGCAGAGAACGAGAAGATCGCCGCGCTGCTCGCGGTGAGGGATTTTGATCCGGGGCGTTTCGTGATCATGGCCACCAAGCGTGGGATCATCAAGAAGACTGAGCTCTCCGCCTACTCCAACCCGCGCAGCGGTGGCATCATCGCCCTGTCTGTGGACCAGGGCGATGACGTGCTCTCCGTAAAGCTCACTGACGGATCCCAGGAAATCTTTCTGGCGAGCTTCGGCGGCAAATCAATCCGCTTCCCGGAGAAAGATGTCAGATCGATGGGCCGGACGGCGCGTGGCGTGCGCGGCATGCTGTTAGCTAAGAACGACAGACTGGTCATGATGGAAGTACTGGGCCGGGAGGTCAGTGGCGATATTCTGACTGTCTGCGCCAAGGGATTCGGAAAGCGCACGCCGCTCGAGGAGTACCGCGTTCAGAGCCGGGGCGGCAAGGGAATCATCAATATTCGCGTAACTACCAAGAATGGGCCAGCCGTGGGCGTCGGTCAG
>CBEVTG010000176.1:0-5049 GCA_965552745.1 uncultured bacterium | reverse complement strand
GGCCGAGCTCGAGGTCATCGAGACGCTCTACGCGGGCGACCTGGCCAGGAAAAAGATCGGCCCCGGCACGTGCGCCGAGGTGGCCACGGGCGTCAAGCTCCCTCCTGGCGCGGATGGCGTCGTGCGCGTGGAGGACACCGAGCGAGTGGAGTCCAAGGTTCGCATCCACCGTCCTATCCATCCGGGACAGCACGTGTCGCGCAGCGGCGAGGATGTGCGCTGTGGCACCGTGGTGCTGCGCGCGGGCAATCTGCTCAAGCCCAGCCGGGTGGGGGTGCTGGCGGCCGTAGGTCGAGCCGAAGCACCCGTCTACGAACGGGCGCGCGTGCGCATCATCGCCTCGGGAGAAGAGGTCGTGGAGCCGGGCAGACCCCTCGCAGATGGCAAAGTTTACAACATCAACAGCTACTCGCTTGCGGCGATCGTTCACGATACGGGCGCCCTGGTTGACCTGGCGGGCATCGTCGGGGATGACCGGGCCTCGATGCGACAGGCCATGGAAGAAAGCCTCGACTTCGATGTCGTCGTGTTTTCGGCGGGTAGCAGCGTTGGCGAGCGGGACATCCTGGTGGATGTCATGCAGGAAGTCGGAGAGGTCCTGTTTCATGGAATTGCCGTCAAGCCCGGGAAACCCACCCTGTTCGGACGCGCCGGGCGCACGCTTCTATTTGGAATGCCGGGGTATCCGACTTCGTGTCTGTCGAATGCCTACATGATACTGGTGCCGGTGCTGCGCAAGATGATGCGGCTCCCGATCCGGGATGAGGAGCGGGCCCAGGCCTCTCTCAGCACCCGGATCGTGTCGGTGACGGGCCGCCACCAGTTCTATACCGTGCGCCTGGACGACGGGGAGGCTTTACCCGCCTTCAAGGAATCGGGCGCCATCACTAGCATGTCCGAAGCGGATGGTTACATCGAGATCCCGGCCAACGTGGATCTGGTCGAAAAAGGAGAAAAGGTCCTCGTGCGCCGCTTCTGAGCGTGCCGGGTGGAGACGAGCGTATGTCCGAACAGACAGTCAACGGAGCAAAGATCCTGGTCAAGAGTCTCCTCGAAGAAGGGGTGGACGTTGATTTCGGTTTGCCGGGGGGGGCGATCATCAAGACCTATGACGAGCTCATGCTCACCCCGGAGCTCAAGCACATCCTGGTACGGCACGAGCAGGGAGCAGTTCACATGGCTCAGGGGTACGCCCGCGCCAGCGGCAAGGTGGGCGTGGTCATGGTCACCTCGGGTCCCGGAGCCACCAACTGTGTGACGGGCATCGCGGATGCGTACATGGACTCGACCCCGATCGTCGTCATCACCGGGCAGGTTCCCGTTCCCCTGATCGGGAATGATGCTTTCCAGGAAGCCGACACGATTGGCATCACCCGGCCCATTACCAAGCACTCGTACCTCATCAAGGACGTCAAGGACATTGCGCGTGCGGTCAAGGAGGCTTTCTATATCTGCCGCACCGGCCGGCCAGGACCCGTCGTCATCGATTTCCCGAAGGACGTGCAGGCGACGAGCGCCCGGTTCGATTATCCGAAAAAAGTGGACATCCGCGGCTACGATCCGGTGCTGGAAGGACACCCAGGCCAGATTCGCCGCGCCGCCGAACTCATCAACCGCGCCAAGCATCCGGTGCTCTACATTGGAGGCGGCGTGATGCACAGCGACGCCGCGCCCGAGGTTCTGGCTCTGGCCGAGAAGATGCAGATCCCGGTGACCAGCACGCTCATGGGGCTCGGGGCTTTCCCCGGCGATCACGGCCTGTTCCTGGGCATGCTGGGTATGCACGGAACCTGGTACGCGAACACCGCTCTAAATACTTGTGACGTGATGATCACCATTGGTGCGCGGTTCGACGATCGGGCCACGGGCAAGCTCACCGACTTCGGCAAGCAGGCCACCATCATTCATATCGATATCGACCCTTCGGCGATCTCCAAGAACGTTCACGTGGACATCCCGATTGTGGGAGACGTCAAGTCGGTGGTGCGGCAGCTCCTCGAACAGGTCAAGCCCGGTGACATGAAGCCATGGCTGAGCGAGATCGCGAAGTGGAAGGAAGAGCATCCGCTCGCGTATCGAAACCAGGGTGAAGGTCTCAAGCCGCAGTTTGTGCTGCAGGAGCTCAGCCGCCTCACCAAGGGGGACAGCATCATCACGACCGATGTCGGTCAGCACCAGATGTGGGCGGCCCAGTATTACCGGACGCGGAAGCCGCGCTCGTTCATCACCTCGGGAGGACTTGGCACCATGGGCTTCGGCTATCCGGCCGCCATAGGGGCCGCGTTTGCCCGCCCCGGCGAGCCGGTCATCAACATCTCCGGAGACGGCTCCTTCCAGATGAACCTGCAGGAGATCGCCACGGCGGTCGAGCACAAGCTTCCGGTCAAGGCGGCCATTCTCAACAACGGCTATCTGGGAATGGTGAGGCAGTGGCAGCAGCTGTTCTACGACAGACGCTACTCCCACACCCAGCTCGACACCACCAACCCGGACTTCGTCAAGCTGGCTGAGGCGTACGGCTGTCTGGGGCTCCGGGTCACGCGACCCGAAGAGGTGGAGCCTCTGACGCTGCGGGCCCTCAAGGAGTCCGGTCCGGTCGTCATCGATTATGTGGTTGAAAAGGAAGAGAACGTCTTCCCTATGGTGCCGGCGGGAGCGGCCAACAAGGACATGATCGAGGATGTCCTCGAATCCTGAGCCGGGCCAGAGGAGGGGGCTGGAGCCGGGCGCTCTTGACAGGCCGGTACGGTTATAATACTTTCGATAGTGGATGTTTTTGGTCCCAATTCGGTTCCACCAGGTAAGGCAGGGGCGCGGCGAGGTGGATTTCGCGGCTACAGCCCCGGAGTGCTCGACCATTATGAGCACCCGCGGAACGTGGGCGAGATCGAGAACCCGGACGCCTCGGCCTGGGTGGAAAGCCAGGTGCACGGCGATCGACTGAGACTGACGCTGCGCATCAGCGGCGGTGTCATCTCGGAGGTCAGGTTCAAGGCCTTCGGCTGCGGTGCGGCCATCGCCTCAAGCTCAATGGCCACGGTCCTGTTAAAGGGCCGCACGCTGGAGGAGGCCCGGCAGCTGAGTCGCGAGGAGCTCTCGCAGGCCCTGGGGGGGTTGCCAGAGAGCAAGCTGCACTGTTCGGTGCTCGCCGAAGATGCGGTGAAGCAGGCTCTGGAGAGTTACGACAAACGGCATCCACCCGGAAGTGCATGAGTTCCCGGGGCGGATGGAAGGGAGAAAGCGGTATGCTGACAGTTACTGAAAAGGCCGTTTCACAGGTCAAGGCGCTGCTCGAGAAGGATAACAAGCAGGGACACTATCTCCGTGTGTACGTCGAGGGAGGCGGGTGTTCAGGATTCCAGTATGGCCTCAAGTTCGTGGAAACCAAGGAAGATGACGATCAGGTTGTCGAGTGCGACGGGGTCAGAGTATTGATCGACCCCGCCAGCGCGCTCTATCTGGCCGGAGTGCAGATCGATTTCACCGACGGGCTGAGCGGGTCCGGTTTCAAGGTCAACAATCCGAACGCAACCGCAAGTTGCGGTTGTGGGCATTCGTTCAAGGTCTGAGCCTCATCACCCACAGCCTCTGCGGCTCACCAGCGCTCATGCTGCTGGTGGAGCTGGGGCGCTCATGAACGTTAAACGGTACTACACTCCTGTCGAAGCCAACCGGGCTATTGCCGGCATCGAGCCCCTGGTGCGCGGTCTCAGCGACCGTGCAGAGGCGCTGCGAGACCTCGGCCGTAGCGGTGGCGACGGCGACGGACGACCTCCTGTGGATACCCTGGTCGACCCGCAGTATTTCCGCGAGCTCATGGCGCTGAGCGAGGATCTTCAGCGTCTCAAGCAGTACGGCTGCGTGCTCAAGGATCTGGAAACTGGCATCGTGGACTTTCCGGCTCGCCTGGAAGGTCGTGATGTGCTTCTTTGCTGGAGACTTGGGGAGGAGTCGATCTCACACTGGCACGAGGTTGATTCAGGTTTCCGCGGACGACAGCCGATCGACACCGCCCAGTGCTTCGAGGGGGAGAGCAGCGAAGCCTGAGCTCCTTCCTCTTCTAGATGCCGGCCAAACAACGTGGTTCAGCCATCCGAACAGCCCATACAGGCAGTCTTCTTTGATGTGGGCAACACCCTTGTCCACGTGCACCCCTCCGTGGGTGAGGTGTATTCCAGGCTCGCCGAGTCTCATGGCGTGCAGGTGCCGGCCGAGACGATACAGGAGCGCTTCGACGCCACGTGGGAAGAGATGGCCTCGAGGGTTCCGAAAGGTGTCAATCGCTACCGCCGCTATCCGGGCGGCGAACTGGGCTGGTGGCGCGACATTGTCACCGGGACGTTCGAGGGAACTGGCTACGAGCCTGAAGAGCACTTCAATGATTTCTTCGATACCTTCGCTTCTGAAAGCGCCTGGCGGCGCTACCCGGATGCGGAGAGGGTGCTGGAAGATCTGAGCGCCCGCGGGATGAAGCTTGGTGTCATTTCGAACTGGGACTCGCGGCTGCCGGTGCTGCTGGAGGCCCTGGGGCTGCGAAGATATTTCAGCCTGGTGCTCTACTCCGCCGCGGAGGACGTCGAGAAGCCGGCGGCCGAGATATTCCGGCGGGCGGCACGGCGCAGCGGCGTGAAGCCGGGCTGCGCGCTGCATGTGGGGGACAGGCTGGTGGAAGATTACCAGGGGGCGAAGGGGGCGGGCATGCAGGCCCTGCTCGTCGCCCGGAATGGGGGCTCCAGGGTAGACGGTGCTGAAGTGGTGACCGACCTGACGCAAATCAGCGGGTACCTGTGATGCGCATCACCCGGCGATTTGCCTTTGAGGCAGCCCACCACCTGCCGTATTATGACGGGCCGTGCTTTCACCCACATGGGCACTCGTACAAGCTCAGGGTGTCGCTCGACGCTCCGGTGGAGCGCAGGACGGGAATGAGCGTTGACTTCGCGGAGTTGGATCGCATTGTCCGGGAACGCATTCTGGCCCGGCTGGATCACAAGAATCTGAACGATGTGATGGAGAATCCGACGGCCGAGCACATAGTTATTTGGATCT
>CBEVTG010000175.1:0-5082 GCA_965552745.1 uncultured bacterium | reverse complement strand
CCACGGACCCTCTCTATATCCTTTATACGTCCGGCACCACCGGCATTCCGAAGGGGATCGTGCGTGACAACGCCGGCCACATGGTCGCCCTTACCTGGAGCATGAAGAACATTTTCGCGGTCGAGCCCGGCACTGTCTACTGGGCGGCCTCCGACGTGGGCTGGGTCGTGGGCCATTCATACTGTGTCTACGCTCCACTGCTTCACGGCTGCACCTCGGTGCTCTTCGAAGGCAAGCCGGTCGGAACGCCGGATGCGGGGGCCTTCTGGCGTGTCATCTCGGAGCACGGTGTCTCGGTCTTGTTCACGGCGCCGACCGCGGTGCGCGCTATCAAACGCGAGGATCCTGACGGACTGCAGGCCCGGCGCTACGATCTATCCTGCCTCCGGTCGCTGTTTCTTGCGGGCGAGCGCGCCGACCCTGACACGGTTCAGTGGACGGAACGCCTCCTCGGTGTGCCGGTAATCGATCATTGGTGGCAGACCGAGAGCGGCTGGCCCATGGCCGCGAACTGCCTCGGACTGGATCCCCTGCCCGTCAAGCATGGATCGTGCGCGAAGGCCGTACCGGGCTTCGACCTGCGTGTGCTCGATGAGGACGGCAAGGAAGTACCGGCGGGAAGAACCGGCGCCGTGGTGGCAAAGCTCCCGCTGCCGCCCGGCTGCCTTCCGACTCTATGGAACAATGATGATGGGTTCCTGAAGTCGTACCTGGAACGCTACCCGGGATATTACCTGACGGCGGATGCCGGCTATCGAGACGAGGAGGGATACCTCTTCATCATGAGCCGCATGGACGACATCATCAACGTCGCGGGGCACCGGCTCTCAACGGGGGGGATGGAGGAAATTCTCGCCGGCCACCCGGACGTCGCGGAGTGCGCGGTGATTGGAGTCAAGGACGAGCTCAAGGGACAGATTCCCCTGGGTTTCGTGGTCCTCAAGGCCGGCGTCGAGAGACCCCACTCCGAGATCGTCGGTGAGCTCGTGCACCGGGTGCGTGACACGTTGGGCCCCGTGGCGGCCTTCAAGAAAGCGTGTGTCGTGTTCCGGCTGCCAAAGACGCGTTCCGGGAAGATCCTGCGCGGCACCATGCGCAAAATAGCCGACTCGGAACCGTACCGTACTCCCCCCACCCTCGACGATCCGGCTATCCTGCCCGCCATCACCGCGGCTCTCCAGGAGCTGGGGTACGCCAGAGAGGATCGATCCGGCTCTCAGCCGGGAAGTTAGGGCGTAGCGGCGCGCATGGCGTCGCGCCTGGCTCGGAATTCCGTTCCCTCGCGCCAGTTCGGGAATCGGCTCTCCGTGGTGAGCCGATGGCCGACCCGGAAGAGCAATTGGAGGTCTCCCACCGCGCCTGAAAGATCCCACTCCGGATCGAATTCATCCGAAGGTTTGTGGTAATGCCGGGCGGTGTACTCCTCACGGCGAGCCATCGACCAGTCTTCACCGTGCTCGACATGATCGATGCCGGGATCGGTGTATAGCGACGGGATCCCCACCTTGGCGAGCGTGAAGTGATCGGAGCGGTAGTAGTAACCCTTTTCAGGCTCCGGATCGGGACGCACGATGCGGCCCTGGACGGCGGTGGCTTCGGCTACATAGTCGTCGAGCTCGGAGAGGCCATGCCCGACGACGGTCACGTCGTTCATCGGACCCCAGATGTTAGCGCCGTCCATGTTGATGGCGGCGACCGTCTTCTCCGGCGGATAGACCGGGTGGGTGGCGTAGTAGGCCGAGCCGAGAAGGCCCTGCTCCTCGGCCGTGGTGGCCATGAAAAGGACTGAGCGGGGTGGACGTGGGTTGAGAGAGGCGAATGCCTTCGCCAGGCCCAGCAGGCCGGCTGTTCCGGAGGCATTGTCCAGCGCTCCGTTGTAAATTGAATCACTTTCCAGGTCGGGATCTTTTCCGAGGTGATCCCAGTGCGCCATGTAGATCAGAATTTCATCGGGCCGGTCGCTGCCCGGGAGCAGAGCAAGGACGTTCCGAGAGGTGGCATGACGGATGTTGTTTCGGATCGCGAGGGATGCACGAAGGTTCATCGGCACCGCCCGGAAGTCGCGCTCGAGGGCACGGTGCTTGAGCTCGTCGAAGTCGAGCCCCGCCTCCTCAAACAAGACCTGCGCCGATCCTAGGGTCAGCCAGCCCTCCGCCGCAGCACGTGACATGTTCTTGTCGTCGCTGACGAGGCCGAACTGTTCCCCGCTCCAGCTTCCCTGCACCACCTCCCACGGATAGGCCGCTGGCTTGGTCTCATGCACGATGAAGGCTCCCGCCGCGCCCTGGCGTGCCGCCTCCTCGAACTTGTACGTCCAGCGGCCGTAGTAGGTCATGGCGTTTCCGTTAAACAGGTTCTCGTCCTGTGTGGCGAAGCCGGGATCGTTCACGAGCATGACGACGGTCTTTCCGCGCACGTCGATGTCCCGGTAATCGTTCCAGTTATACTCCGGCGCCACGGTTCCATAACCGACAAAAATCAGTTCCGATTCGGAGATCTGTGTCTGTGTCGTCACGCGCAGGGTCCAGGCCATGAAATCGTCCCCGTACTGGAAACGGTGGGCCGTTTCCCCGCCGTCGATTTGCAGCACCATGTCCGCATGGGCGGTGAGGGCAACCAGTGGAACTTCCTGGAAGTAGCTGTCACCGTTGCCTGGCTGGAGGTTCAGATCTTCAAACTGTTCCTTCAGATACTGAACGGTCTTTTCCTCGCCCGCCGAGGATGGGCCGCGCCCCTCGAACTCATCGGATGAAAGCACCTGGATGTGCCGCGCCAGATCTTGCTCGGTGAGGGTGCCCAGGGCGTTCTTCAGGGCGTCATCTCCGGTGGCACACCCCAGGGCAGCTGAGAGGGCCAGTGCCAGAGCCCCCCATCGGCGGGACGACGCCACGACAGGTCTGGTTTCGGGACGGCGCGGATTGCCGGGAGTGGACGGTACGGGATTGTGTCGGAATCGAAACGGATGCATGGGTTTTCTCCTGCTTTCAGGGAAGTGTCGAGGGAGGTTAGTGCCGCGGCTCCAGGAGTGTCAAGGGCTGCGCTTGACACCCCTTCGGGGGCTGGCTAGACTGCCGATTCCCCCGTATCAGATGGTTCCAGCCCGAGTTTCCCGGTGCCGGAAGGGGTTATGCCATGGTGATTCTGACCACTCCAGTTCTGCAAAGCAACGACTGCGCCCTGAAGGAATGGGCCAGCATCGTGCAAGCTCTCAGGGAGGGAGCCCAGACCGCCGTTCTGCGCAGGGGCGGCATCGACGAGGAGGGCGACTCGTTCGAGCTCAAGCGGGATGAGTTCTTCTTATTTCCCACCTACGACCACCAGACGCTCGAGGCGCTCGCTCCGCGTTACCAGCGCTTCCACTCAACGCCGCCGGCGAACCGATCTTCCCTCAGCATGGACACATATGCCCAGGTGGTCGAGGCGCATGCTCTGCGCCACGCGAGCCACCTGGAGCCGTTCTCGCACCTGCACATCCTCGGCCACGACTATCTCCAGGAGCGCTTTCTGGCCAAGCCCGATCAGCCGATGTGGCTGGTTGTGCTGCGCGCCTACCGTATAGAGCAACCGCTGTCGATTCAGAACGACGCGGCGTACGGTGGTTGCCGGTCGTGGATCACGCTCAACCAGGAGATCCCGACAGCATCGGCGCAGTCTGTGCTCTCCGATGAGCGCGTCGAGGAAGTGCTGGACTCTGTGAGAACGATCGTCTCCGCCCTGCCGCGGTCGTGACGCGTTTCAGGGCCGGAACGGGTTCTCGAACTCCTTCAGGCAGGTGTTACACAGGCCCTGCTCGGGCCGCCATTCCGGAAACCGGGCCTGGATCTCATCCGCGATCCAGGCGTCATCGGGATAACGGAGTTCCTGTACCTCATGGGCACAAAGCGGGCAGTCTTCCATGGGCGGGGAGCCGGCGGCCGGCAGAGCGTTGACATGGAAGTATAGCAAATGCACCCATCCGCACCTGATCTTCCGCAACCACGCCACAGCCACTGGCGCCTGGTTCAACGGGCGATGGGAGCGTCTCTCGCCCTGGGACTCTCCATCCTCGCTACCGCCCATGGCGCTGCGGGCGCTGAGCTTCCCTATGATCTGGTGATCGTCAACGGGCGGGTGCTCGATGGAGCCGGCAACCCCTGGCGCCGCACCGATGTGGGGGTGCGTGACGGCCGCATCGCAAGAATGGGGCGCCTGGAGCACGTTCTCGCCAGGCGTCGTATCGACGCCACCGGCCGGTTCGTGGCGCCCGGTTTCATCGATCTCCTGGGACAGAGCGAATACACGCTGCTGGTCGACGGGCGATGCCTGAGCAAGGTGGCGCAGGGGATCACCAGCGAGCTGACAGGCGAGGGGACTTCCCCCGCACCGCAGAATGAACAGACGCGGCGCCTCGTCGAGCACCGCGAGCAAGCGCTGGGCGTCCGCGTCGACTGGTCCGACCTCGAGGGGTATTACTCGCGGCTCGAGCGCCAGGGTATCGGCATCAACCTGGGCACGTTCGTCGGCGCCGAGCAGGTGCGCCGTCTCGTCCTTGGCACGGGAAGCGAGCCTCCCACCCCGCAGGAGCTGGACGACATGATTGATCGGGTGGTGGGTTCGATGCGGCAGGGAGCGTTCGGGGTGTCGTCCTCCCTGATCTACCCTCCCGGATCGCACGCGGGCATCTATGAGCTGATGGCTCTTGCGGAGGCGGCCGGCCGGCTCGGCGGGCTCTATATGACCCACATCCGCAATGAGGCGGCCGGGATTGACGACGCCCTCACGGAAACATTCGAGATCGCCAGCATGGCAAAGGTTCCGGCGGAAATCTGGCACCTGAAGATCAAGGGCCGGGACACCTGGGGGAAAATGGGAGATGTCCTCGCGCGCATCCATGCCGCGCGCGCGGAGGGTCTCGACATCAAGGCGAATGTCTATCCGTACACGGCTTCCAGTACCACGCTGAGCGTGTGCGTGCCGCCCTGGGCTCAGGAGGGCGGCACGGAACGCTATCTGTCCCGACTGAAAGATCCGGAAATTCGTGCCCGCCTCAGGCGCGAAATCATCACCGATTACGACGGCACCTGGAGCAACGGCTGGAAAGCA
>CBEVTG010000174.1:0-5085 GCA_965552745.1 uncultured bacterium | reverse complement strand
GTTGCTTGACTCCCAGATTCGGCTTGATGGAGGATAATGGCTTCGGGCATTAGATGTCGAGCCAGGAGGTGCGTTTGGGTTCTTCCGCCAACCCCATTACACGGGAACGCTTTGACGCTGTGTTGTTTGATCTCGACGGCGTGCTCACGGCTACGGCGAAGCTGCACGCCGCAACCTGGAAAGAGATGTTCGACGAGTACCTGCAGGAGCGCTCCGCGCAGATGGGCGAGCCGTTGCGGCCTTTTGATATCGACACCGACTACAGGAAATACGTGGATGGGAAGCTGCGGTATGAAGGGGTGAGGAGTTTTCTCGAATCACGGGGGATCGAGCTGCCTTACGGCGCCCTGGGTGCTCCGCCGGAAGAGAAGTCGGTCATCGGCCTCGGCAACCGCAAGGACCGTCTCGTGAAGGTGTACATGAAAGAGCAAGGCGTTGAAGCTTACGAGGGATCGGTGGCGCTAGTGCGCCATCTTCAGAGCATCGGCATCCGCACGGCCGTCGTCTCGGCAAGCCACAATTGCGAAGCGGTCCTGAAAGCCGCGCACATCGACGACCTGTTCGAGGTGAGGGTGGATGGCCATGTAGCCGACCACTTGAATCTTCCCGGCAAACCCGCTCCCGACACTTTCCTGAAAGCAGCCGAAGAGCTTGGCGTCCAGCCGAAGCGCTCTGTGGTCGTCGAGGACGCCATCTCGGGCGTGCAGGCGGGCCGCGCTGGAGGCTTCGGACTGGTGATCGGCGTCGATCGCAAGAACGACCCCGAGTCACTGCGGCGCAACGGAGCCGACATCGTCGTCGCGGATTTGAGCGAGTTCCTATCTGCCTCCCAGATGTCATGATCGCCCGCAAACTGATCGAGCTTCCCGAGCACATCTATCCGCGTGAAGAGTGGCGGATGGTGGAGAAGAAGTTCTACCCGCGCTACCTGCCGCAGACCGAGACCCTGTTCGCGACCGCCAACGGGTATTTCGGTATGAGAGGGTGCTGTGATGAGGGGCGACCCGTCTACCAGAGCGGCACGTTCGTCAACGGGCTCTACGAGTCCTGGCCGATCACCTACGGCGAGGAAGCCTACGGCTTCGCCAAGACCGGCCAGACGATGGTCAACGTCACCGACGCCAGAGTCATAAAGCTGTACGTCAATGACGAGCCTTTCTACCTGCCAACCGCCAACCTCCTGGCTTACGAGCGCGCCCTCAACATGAAGGAAGGCACGCTGGATCGGGAAATCGTCTGGGAAACCCCCTCGGGCAAGCGGGTGTCGATCAAGACGAGGCGCCTGGTCTCACTGGAACACCGGCATGTGGCTACCATCTCCTACGAGATCAGGGTTCTGAATGGCGAGGCGCCTGTGGTTCTTTCCTCAGAAATCTGCAAACCCGACCAACGCCAGGCCGACAATGGCGATCCGCGCAGCTCACGCGGGTTCAACGAGCGAGTCCTGATGCCGGAGATGCACTTCGTTCGAGACCGTCGCATCCTTCTCGGTCACCGCACGCGCAACAGCGGCATGACGCTGGCTTGCGGGATCGACCACGTACTCGAGACCCAGTGCCCGCATAGTTTCGAGAGCAGGTGTTCCGAGGATGCGGGCAAGATCGTCTTCTCCGTCCAGGCCAGGCCGGACGAGCCGATCCTGCTCACAAAGTTCATCACCTACCAGACTTCCCGGAGCCGGCCTCCCGAGGAACTCTGCGAAAGGGCCGAACGAACCCTCGACCGCGCCTGCAGCTATGGCTTTGACGAGCTTCTGGCCGGCCAGAAAAGCTCGATGGACGAGTTCTGGAGGACCAGCGACGTACAGGTGGAGGGTGATACGTCGATCCAGCAGGCTATCCGGTTCAACCTGTTCCACATCCTGCAGGCCAGCGCCAGAGCCGAAGGAGCAGGCATCCCGGCGAAGGGGCTCACCGGCTCCGGATACGAAGGCCACTATTTCTGGGACACAGAGATCTACGTCCTTCCCTTCCTGATCTACACGGCTCCACATGTCGCCCGGAACCTGCTACGGTTCCGCCACAGCATGCTCGACAAGGCCCGGCAGAGAGCTTGCGAGGTGAACCAGAAGGGCGCCTTGTTTCCCTGGAGGACGATCAACGGCGACGAGGCTTCCGCCTACTATGCCGCGGGGACGGCCCAGTACCACATCAACGCTGACATCATCTATGCCATGAAGAAGTACGCCGATGCAACCTGCGACCTGGGCTTTCTGCACGGGCCGGGCGTGGAGATGCTCGTGGAAACCGCACGCCTGTGGCGGGATCTCGGCTTCTATTCGGATCGCAAGAACGGCAAGTTCTGCATCCAGGGCGTGACGGGACCGGATGAGTACAACACCGTCGTGAACAACAATACTTTTACGAACCTGATGGCGAGGGAGAACCTGTGGTACGCGGCCGCCACCGTGGAATCGCTCCAGCGAGATGATCCGAAGCGGTTCACGGCTCTCGTGCACGAAACGGGGCTGGAAGCGGTGGAAGCCAAGGAGTGGAAACGGGCGGCGGATCACATGTACGTGCCGTACGATCCCAAAGCCGGCATCCATCTCCAGGATGATCAGTTCCTGGACCGCAAACCCTGGGATCTCGAGAACACTCCTGCCGACAAGTTCCCGCTGCTCCTGCACTACCATCCGCTCGTGATCTACCGCCACCGGGTCATCAAGCAGGCGGACGTGGTTCTGGCTCTCTTTCTGCTGGGAAACGAGTTCTCTCTGGAGGAGAAACGTAAGAATTTCTACTACTACGATCCGCTGACGACGGGTGACTCGTCACTATCGGTGTGCATCCAGGCCATCGTGGCAGTCGAGCTCGACGATCGCGAGAAGTTCGTGCAGTACCTGCGCTACGCTCTTCTCATGGACATCGCCGACGTGACCGGCAATGTCAAGGACGGCTGTCACATCGCCTCCATGGGGGGTACCTGGCTGGCTCTGGTCTACGGCGGCATGGGATTCAGGGACTTCAACGGCGAGTTCAGCTTCCGGCCTCGCCAGCCCCGGCGGCAGTTGACGATCCGTTGCAGGTTGACCCTGCGCGGGATGCTTCTCCAGGTGGAGAACAGTCCCAAGGGGGTCGTTTACACGCTGTGCGACGGGGACGAGCTATCCATCCGGCACGAAGACGAAGAGATCCGCCTGACCCAGCGCTCCCCAACCTGCAAGCGTCCGCATTGCAAGTCGCAGGTGGCCTGACCCAGCCCCGCGATCCTGTCCTTAAATCTTTACCTGCAACCAGACCCAGATCTTGTCGGTGTCAGCGCACAGAGGCGCGGCGACTGGGCCGACACAGGGGCCGAATGTGCTCGATGCATCCGTGTCGTAGAAGGCGAATTGGCCCCCGAGCGTGTAAAGCTCCTTGAATTTCCAGGTTACGCGGAAGTCAATCTCGCTACCGTAATCGGTTCCGCCCTCATCGGCGCTGAACTCGTGGTAGCGCCCCAGAAGGTTGAGCTCCCGGACTTTCCCACCGACTGACAGGTAAACATCCTCCAGCCCCGTGGCAGGCGTCACCAGAAACTGATCCGCCCATCCGTTGAAGGCGAACAGCGTCGCCAGCGGTGTCTGGAATGCGTACGTGCCGTCCCCGCCCAGCCGTTCGTACCCCAGCTTCAGGGTGACCCCATTGATCGCCACTCCCGGCTCCAGGAGGAAATATTCCGCATCGATAAAGGAAGCCCCGTCCTCATAGTCGGACTGATCCGCATACTCGGCGGCATAAAGGAACGTGAAATCATCCGTGAACTTGTGCTTGCCTGTGAATCTCGCGCCCAGGTTCCGCTGTGAGATGAGGGGAGTGTCCTCGAAGTCGAGGAAGTAGGCGTAGCCGACGAGCCTGCCGACCGTGAAATCGAAGGCCGCGTTGAAAATATTGCTGTCCTGGTTGGTATTGGCCAGGAGCGAGCTGGGATTGTTCTCTCCGAAAACGCGGTTCACGTTGTTGAGATACGCGTAGTAAAAGGTAAAGTTGTCGGTGAACTTGGTCTTGGCTGAAAAAGCATCCATTGTTTGCTCGAGCTGACGCCAGGGCACGTTGCCAATGAAGCGCTGGTTGTTGAGCGCGATGCGCTGGCGCCCGAGCCTGAAGTCCGTGTTCTTGAGCCCTTTGTATCCGATGTAGATCTGATTGATCTCTTGATCATCCGGATCGGGAACCAGCGCATAGTCGGTCAATCCATTGGCGGTGCTGTTGTACTGCTCTCCTCCGATCACCCTGAGACCTTCAAACTCGCCCAGTACATAGGCGCCGTGATAGAGCCCCGTCCTGTAACCCATGCGCAGGCGGGCCGTCGACGCCTTGGCGTCCTTGCTGGAAACATGGTCATCCACAAACTCGTACCGGTACCGGAAGTCGACGAGAACTTCCCCATCCTTGACGGCTTCCTTCAGCGTCTCGGCTCTCGAGGCCAGACTGCTCGCCACACAGAGGATCAACACGCACGCAACACTCACGATGATTTTCTTCATCTCTACGCTCCATTCAGGCCGCGAAGCCAACTTCAATTTCTTTCAGTTACCCGTATTTCGCGCACCCGCCTGCCTCAGCGCCTGAACGTGGCCCGGGTGACAACGGGGACATGGCACTGCCGGCAGCGGCGCCGCTCGGGATGCGGCGTGCGGAAATAGAAAGGAGAGTCCGCCGCTCTTCGCTTTTCGGGTTTGTAGACGCGTCCTTATCCGGGATCTTTGACATCTTCCAGACTTACGGTTAGAAAGTTGTCTTTTTGGACCGCGCCCCTGTAACAGGAGAGAAAGAAGCTTATCATTCGAGTTACAAACAGATCAACCCTCGTACACCGGCACTGCATCATTCTTAACGCTCTTCAGAGCATGCGGTACTCTTGACATGGATTCTTTTCCTCCCTCGGAAAAAATCGATCCTTCGAGCCGGACGAAGGATGTCTCACAAGGAAAGGAGTGCCTCCAGAAGATCAAGGACAGGCTGCCGGCCACCACCGCCATGCAGCTCTCCGCCTACCACAACCGCATCTTCCGCTTTCCGCCCCCGATCCGGGTGATCCACCGTGAGATCAACGACCGCTTCCAGCATCTCGCGAGCCTCGTTCGATCACTTCAGGAACGGG
>CBEVTG010000173.1:0-5088 GCA_965552745.1 uncultured bacterium | reverse complement strand
GAACCGTGTGTAGGGGGAGAATACATGGCCCAGGACGGCGGCGACGGCGGCGCCTGAAGCAGCAGCCGTTCCGGGAACGAAGACACCCGCGATCCAGACCGCCGCAAAACCCTTGCCGGCGTCCAACAGGAGCGTGAGGGCTCCGGCCCCTCGGCCCGCGACCCTGCCAACATTCGTGGCGCCGACGTTGCCACTTCCATGGCGCCGGGGATCGCGCCCTGTGGCACGCGCGACCAGGAGCCCGAACGGAATGCCACCCAGAAAATAGGCTCCCAGGCAAGCTATCCAGAAAAGGGGATCGCTCATGCCGCCTCCAGAAGAGGAAAGCGCGCGCGGGGGACGTGGCGCGCCCCCTGCGATCCGAGCTGGCTCTGCATGAGGACAAACTCGTAGACCTCGAACGGGACCGGCCGGGGCGCCAGAACCTGCCGTAGCAGCCGTCCGGGACGGGTCCCCTGCCGGACCCGGCCGAGCGTCAGATGCGCCTGGAAGGGACGCTCCTCCCGGCTGAAGCCAGCTTCCTCGAGAGCACCCTCGAGCGCCTTGCGCAAGCGCTCGAGCGATCCGCGCTCGTCCAAGAGCCCCACCCAGGCCACGCGGGGCCGGCCACGCTGCGGGAACATTCCGAACTCTGCGGTGCGCAGATACAACGGCGGGCAACCGGCTGTGCCGGAGCGCACCGCGGCGGCAATCGACTCGAACCTGTCTTCGTGCACCTCGCCAAGAAACCGGAGCGTGAGATGCAGGCCCTCGCCTCTTACCCAGCGCACGCCGGGTTCCTCCGAGCGGAGCCTGTCAATCAATTCGGCCAGGGGTGCCCGCACCTCGGACGGCATCTCCACCGCAAAAAACAACCTCATCGGCGCCCCCCTCCGCTGCGCAGGATCGAGCGAAACCAGAGAAGCGCTGCGGCTGCCGCGCGCTGGCGGATTGACTCGCGAGAGCCGCTCAGCTGCAGGCGGCGGAACAGGGTACGGCGCCCGGCTCCCGCGAGGCCGAGGAACACGCGCCCGACAGGCTTGGTGGCGGTTCCGCCGCCGGGGCCGGCCACCCCGGTGATGGCCAGACCCCAGTCACACTCCATACGGCGGCGTGCGCCCTCGGCGAGCGCCCGGACGACCGGGGCGCTGGCCGCACCGTGCCTCCGGAGTGTCGCCGCCGGCACCTGGAGCAAACGGCGCTTCGCCGCGTCCGAGTAAGCAATAATGCCTCCTTGAAAATATTCGCTGCTGCCGGGGGCCTGGGTCAGGAGCGCGCCCAGCGCGCCCCCCGTGCAGGACTCGGCCACAGCCAGGGTTTCGCCCCGCTCACGCAGCCGGTCCCCCACCACCTGCTCGAGAGTCTCTTCCCCCTCGGCAAAGATCGCCCGTCCCAGGCGCCGGCGAACATACGCGGCAGCGCGCGTAACCGCGGCGGCAGCGCGTCTGTCGGTTTTCTTTCCCCGCACATGGACCTCGATGCCACCGGTCTTTGCGAGCACGGTCACATCCAGGAGCCGCCGCCGGTAAAGATCTGCCAGGCGGGAATCCACGTACGCTTCCGTGAGACCGCCCACCCGGAACGAGGCCAGGGCAAATCCGCTGGTAATCTTCGGCACCCTGGGAAGAACCTGCTCGGTCCACATGCGTTCGAACTCCGAGGGAACGCCGGGGATCGCCGCCAGCATGCTGCCCCGGCGCTGCCACCAGATTCCCGGGGCGCTTCCCACGGGATTGTCCAGGCTCTCCGCTCCGCGCGGCACCTGCGACTGGCGGCGGGCGCCGGGGCCCGGCTTTTTTCCCCGTTGCTCGTACCAGCGGCGGATACTCCGCCAGGCCAATGGATCCGAACGCAGTGCTGTCCCCAGGGCCCGGGCAATCGCCGCACGGGTGCGATCGTCCCGCGTCGGCCCCAGTCCGCCGCTGATCAGCGTGAGCTGCGAGCGCGACAGAGCCGTGCGCACCACTCCGCTCAGCACCTCGAGCTCGTCCACCACGACGCTCAGGGCCACAACTTCGTATCCGATCGTTGCCAGATCTTTCTTGAGGATATCGGAGTTCGTGTCGCGCGCCCCCAGCGCCAGCATCTCGGTACCAACCATGATGAGCTCGGCGCGCCCCGACCGGCCGCGCATCATGAGTCACCCGCGATCAGATCGCCCACGGCCTCCATCATGCGCTGGGAAAATTTTTCCAACCCCTCGCGGCTGGGCTTGCCACCGTTCCATCGCAGGGCGGGGCCAAAAACGACCTCCAGGCGGATAGGCTTCGGGAACAGCCCGCGGGGCGGCAACGCCCGGTACGCTCCGCGAATCCCAACCGGAACCACGGGAGCTCCCGAGCGCGCCGCTAGCAGCGCCGCGCCCAGTCGCGGCTCACCGATCCGGCCGTCCGTGCGGCGCTCCCCCTCCGGGAAGACCCCCACAACCTCGCCCCTGCGGAGCATGCGCAGGGCCTGCCGCAGAGCGAGCGCATCCTGCCGGTTCGAGGAAACGGGAACCGCCTCCATGCCAATGTAGAACCAGCGAAACCGGAGCAGATCGTAGACCGTCCTCATGATCAGGAAATGCACCTTGCGCGGGCAGGCGGTGCCCAGTGCCGGCGGATCCAGGAAGGAGGAGTGGTTGGCCGCCAGAATCACCGGCCCCTGCCGCGGCAAGTTCTCCAGACCGCGGCGGCGCTGACGGAAATAGATCTGGCTGAGCGGCCAGAACATGCCCTTGATGAACCAGTAGAACACGCGAGGATGTCCTTTAGCGGTTTTACCTGGAAGATTTCAAATGCGAAGCGGTGGCAGAACCGAGCGCAGGATCGAGCCCGGTTCGCGCGCTTCCTCGAGAACCTCGATCGCTTCCAGCAGCAGCGTCCTCTGCCGATTCCGATCCCCCGGCTCGCCGAAGGTCCTGCCAAACGGGGCCTCGACCCACAGCGCCCTCGGCACCTTCACCCGCTCCGTCATCAGGCGCAGCAGCGTGTACCCCACGGTCGAGACACCATGCTCCTCCAGAGCCCTCTGAACCAGCCCGACCGACTGGGAGCACAGCGGTCAGGTCGGAACACAAATGGCAGCATGAACCCCCATCTCCACCAGCTCCCGGGCAACCGCCGGCGCCGTTTCCTCGAGCAGGGGTCCGACATGCGGAATGTATCCCATACAGGAGAAGTGCACGGGGGATGTTCCGCCGATGAGCCCTTCCGAGGCCAGCTCGTGCAGTCGATCGAGCGGAAACACGCAGTTGATGTCGGGAAGGCAGCGCCGGGTGTCGTACCCGTCGTGCGACAGTGTCAGGTCTGCCGTCGTGACCTCATCAGGGATACGCCTGAAGCTCGGGTCGCCATCCGGGTTCAGGATATCGAACGGCTCATCCTCGCGCAGGTGTGCTCCGACGGTGGCGATCAGCGCAATGCGTGCCTCCCGCACCGGGACACTCAGGGGCGTCCACGGCACGTGCTCGAAAGTGACGAACTCGAAGTTCTCGACATAGCTTTCGCGCAGGAGGGTGCGGTAGTTATCGACGTAACGCCGCTCTTCCTCGTCGGGGGGCGGGGCGGCCTTCAATCTCATGCTCGGATCAGGCCGGCCCAGAGGCATGGCCGGACAGGCCCAGGCGGCGGTAGAAAGAAACGAAGTAATGAACGCCGGAGACCGCGGCCAGCAAGATGACGACCCAGAGGGCGGCAAGGCCAAGCCAGCGGAACTCCCCGAGCGGCTCGGTGATGATCAGCAAAGAGATGGCAATTCCCTGGGAGAAGGTCTTGTATTTGCCCCATTTCGAAGCCGGAATCGTCACGCCCTGGCTGGACGCAATGTTGCGCAATCCGGAGACCGCGAACTCACGTCCAATGATGACCACCACCATCCATGCCTTGGCGTACCCGAGCTCAACGAGCGAGATGAAGGCCGCCGCAGTGAGCAGTTTGTCTGCGACCGGATCCAGAAGCGCCCCCAGTGTCGTCACCTCACCGCGCTGGCGCGCCAGGTAGCCGTCCAGGTAGTCAGTCGCCAGCGCAAGGAGAAAGATGATCAACCCCACCGTCACGAACTTCGTGAGCAGAAAAACGACGAGAAAGGGAACCAGAAAGATTCTGAACGTGGTCAGAGCGTTGGGGAGGTTGATCATGCGAAACGGCAGGAGCGGCCGCGGTGGAGAGATTAACTTACCATAGCTGTTTCGGGGCGCGCAAACCGGCTTGCCGGTGCCTGTCCCGGATGCTACGATTTATCGCTCATGTGCACTGCGGTGCGATTCGGTACTGACGGTTGGCGAGGCCGGATCGGCTTCGATTTCAACATTGCGAACCTGCGTCTCGCTGCGCGCGCCACCGCCGAACATTTTCTGGAGGGCGGCCTGCGCCACGCGTTCATCGGCTACGACCGCCGTTTTCTCTCCGAGACCTTCGCGCGCCACGTAGCCTCTGTCTTCGACGGCCACGGACTCAAGACTGTCATCTCCGATAGAGATATCCCTACACCGGCTCTCTCATGGAGCGTGGCGTCGCACGGCGAAGCTTTCGGCGTCATGATCACCGCCAGCCACAATCCTCCCGAGTTCAACGGCTTCAAGATCAAGCAGGCGGACGGTTCCAGCATCGAGGACCCGGCCGCCCGGGACATCGAGGCCCGCCTGGCGGCCGCAACCGCATCGAGGCTTCGAGGATCTGACGTGTTGCCTTCCGCCGTAACTGTCTGCGACCCGCTCTCCGCCTATCTCGAGGCTCTCGCCGAAAGGGTTGACATCGATCGCCTGCGCTCGCGGGACTGGACCGTGGTGATCGATTCAATGCATGGCTGCGGTGGAAACCTGATCGAGCAGCTTCTGGCCGGTGGAAAAGCCAGGGTGCATACTGTCCGGCAGAACCGTGATGTCATGTTCGGCGGCACACCTCCGGAACCAACCCCCGAGAACCTGCGGTCGACGGCCATCGAAATTACCAGGACAAGAGGAAGCGTCGGTCTGGCCACTGACGGCGACGCCGATCGACTGGGTGCCATCGACGAGCACGGCGAGTACATCGGTTCCCAGATCCTCACTCCCCTGCTGGCACTGCACCTGATCGAAGCACGCGGAACGCGCGGCGCCCTGGCCAAGACATTCGCCCACACGCTTTT
>CBEVTG010000172.1:0-5125 GCA_965552745.1 uncultured bacterium | reverse complement strand
GCTCTTTTTCCAGTGTTCTGTTGCGTTGGATCAAGTGGCTATCAACGCCGGCCACCTCACCGGCAGAGGGGGTAATCACGTTGTCCCCGTGGGTCGACCTGGTCACCAGGCTCATCTTCGCTCTCTCCTTCATTCGCGCTTTCAAAATCAATCCACGAACTTATATCCGACGCCATGCACCGTGAGGATGTACTGGGGGGTTTCCGGTTTCGGCTCCAGTTTCTGGCGCAGCCGCACGATGTGAGCGTCCACCGTGCGCGTGCTCGGATAATGGTCGTAGCCCCACACATCCTCGAGCAACCGGTCACGGCTCAGATTCTCACCACGGTGGCACACCAGATACTTCAGCAGTTCGAATTCCTTGGCGGAAAACGACACGGCTTTTCCGTTGCGCGACACCTGGTAGGAGCGCATGTTCACTTCAACATCGTTAAAAGAGTAGCAATCCTGCTCCTTGGGAAGAGTCTGGGTCCGCCGGAGCACGGCCTTGACCCGGGCCAGAAGCTCCCGGATGGAA
This sequence comes from uncultured bacterium, assembly GCA_965552745.1. Classification (GTDB taxonomy): domain Bacteria; phylum Acidobacteriota; class Polarisedimenticolia; order JAPUKU01; family JAPUKU01; genus JAPUKU01. Next base: position 4,608 of record CBEVTG010000172.1, on the reverse strand, counting down.
AATGGCTTGGTGACGTAGTCGTCGGCGCCCAGCTCGAGCCCAACCACCTTGTCTACCTCCTGGCCCCGGGCGGTGAGCATGATGATGGGAAGGGAGGGTCGCTTGGCCTTCAGCTGCTTGCAGACGTCGAGACCACTCATTTTCGGCATCATGACATCGAGCACGACCAAATCCGGTGACTCCCGGAGAGCTCGCTCGAGCCCTTTCTCGCCGTCCCCCGCCGATATGACCTCGTAGCCTTCGTACTCGAAGTTGTCGCGCAAGCCGGCTACCATGCCGGGCTCGTCTTCCACGATGAGAATCTTTCGCGCGCTCATGTCCACAAACCCCTTCTCATGCCCTCAGGCCTGGCCGACCTGATGCACATCGGAATGAAGCGGCAGATCAATGGTGAACTTGCTGCCCTTCCCCAACGCACTCTCCACGGAGACTTCTCCTCCGTGAGCTCGAACGATGTGACGAACCAGGGAGAGCCCCACACCACTCCCCTTGGTATTGTGAACGAAGGCGTCACCGACTCGATAGAACTTTTCAAACACCTTGGCCTGCTCGCTACGCGGGATACCGATGCCGTGATCAATCACTTCCAGCTTCACTCCCCCATTGGAACGATAAAGGTTGACACCCAGAGACTTATCGTCCTGGGAGTACTTGACGGCATTGTTGACCAGATTGAGCAGGGAGCGCGCAATGGCCTCCCGGTCCACGTAAAGGGGTGGCAGATCCTGCTCGATATCCATCTTGAACTCAAACCCGAGCTGTTGAATCTGGTAACGGTACGATTCGAGGGTGTTGCGCACGAGATCCGCCAGATTGGTCTCGTCAAAACTATAATCTTTCTTCCCGGCTTCGATGCGCGAGAAATCGAGGATATTATTTATGAGAGCGGTGAGACGCTCACTTTCCTTGCGAATGATGCTGAAGTAATGCTGCTGCTTTTCCACACCCTGGACGCGGCCCATTTCAAGCGTTTCCGCGTACAGACGGATGAGGGCGAGCGGAGTGCGAAGCTCATGGGAGACATTGGACACGAAATCGGACTTGAGCTTGGCCAGGGCCAGCTCTTTGGTGACACTTCGATAGGTGAACAGGACTCCGGTGCCCAGAATGAGCGACAGACCGCCAATGATCAAGAAGCTGTTCCTCAAGAACTGCTGCGCCATGGCCTCCACCGTTGTGCCCCGGAACTTTATGGCCAGGCTGAGACCCGGGAAGGCCATCTCCAGGTTTCGCTGTACCTCGGGAGTTCCACCGTCCCACTCTGCCGAGGTGGCCATCGGGTGCTTGTCGTCCTTCGGGCAGATCATCATGACCACCGGATCACCGGCGTTCCTGTTCCCCTTCCGGTCGGCTAGGTCGCGCACCAGAAGCTCGTCCAACGCGGCCGGGAGGAAATCTTCGACAAGATACTCGCTATCGAACGCCATACCGCCAATTGCTACCCTCTCGTCGGGGAAGCCGGGCAGCAGGAAGAGAAAGACGGACTGATATTTCTTCCATTTTTCACGTGGAACCCAGTTGGAGAAGACGTAGTAAGGATCCTCATCATATTTCAGCTGTTTTCGAAGCCTCTCCACCATATGCTTGCCGTCCAGCTTCATCCACGATCCCACTTCGTCCGAGAGTGATTTCGCCTCTTTTCGGAAGTACGGATCCTTCATGCCTTGCGGCTGCGAGCGAAACACGAAGCCGGTTTCATCATCGAACAGGAACACGTGAGCTGCATAGGGATGCATCTCCAGCACCCCGTCCAGGGCCGGAGCAACGCTATCTTCGGAGCAGGGGAAATTTCCTCTGACACCCTCCACCAGAGCGTAGGTTTCTTTCGCGATGCGCTTCTCGGAGACCTTCAGCATGTGCCGGAAGTCTCTCTGGATGGCGGCTTCGATGGCTTTGTCGCGCTGGAAAGACTGGAGCTTCCAAACGCTGAAGCCGATGAGAGCGGCGGCCGGCAAAACCACCGCCAGCTCCAGGATCAGCAGGAAGCGAGTGCGCTCGTTCCACCACTTTCTCTTTTTCATGGTTCGGTCCTCATGTCGCATTCAATAGCGTCCTGACCTGATATGAATCTTAGTCGAATGCAGGCTCAGGGGTGTCAAGTGGGTGTAAAAAAACGTAAACAAATTGTAAAAACTCGCTTTTTTCCACAACGGGGCGTCTCGAGAGGAATGGCTCAAGTCTCTCCTCCGGCACCAATACTGTCACTGACTTCAGGCGTATACTAGAGATTAAGAACTACGTTGAATCTGAGGTAATTTGCCGTTCCGTTGAAGGGAACTCTTGATTTTGCTCAGCAGTGCGAAACATATGATGGTCGTTCTTAACCGCTTCAAGATCCGCGGGATGCTGGCTTTAGTGGCATGTTCGGCATTTCTGGCCGCGGTTCCGGCCGCCCGGGCCGAGACCGATCCCCATCTGTTCGTGGTCACCGCTGACCTGATACGCGGCAGCAGCACGGCGGTCAGGCTCGAATCGCCCTGGGTGGCGACCCGTGATGTGGAATCTGTCGGCACGCTGCCCATCGTACGGGATTTCTTCGGCAAACATTACGTTGTCAGCAGCACCTTGGGGACGATCCAGGTCATCGATCCCGCGACGTTCGACACGATCACGACCTTCTCCGTGGGAGAATTCTCGCGTCCCCAGGACATTCTCCTGGTCGACCCGCAAACGGCCTATGTGAGCCGGTACGACAGCACGCTTCTCTACAAGGTGAATCCCGAGACAGGAGAGTTGCTGAACACGATCGACCTGGAGGTTTTTGCTGACGCCGACCGTTTGCCCGAGATGTCGATGATGACGCTCGACCGGAACCATCTCTTCATCCAGATCCAGCGTGTGGACCGGCCCTCCGGCAATCCGGTCCGCCCATCCTACCTGGCTGTCGTCGATGTAAACACGGACACGCTGGTCGACGTCAACGCGCCGCTGGCAGGCCCTCCCGGGATTGCGCTCGAGGCCACGATCCCGAGCCTCAAGATGCACCGCGACTCGAGGGCACGGCGGTTGTTCGTGCGAGCGGCCGGCGTAAGGCTGGATGTCTCGGGCGGGATCGAGGAGATCGATCTGGACGCCCTGAAATCCCTGGGGATCTTCCTCCCGGAGGCAGAGTCAATCGGTGATCTGGGGCCGTTTGTCATGGTCTCACCCGATCGGGGCTACGCCGTGGGACACACCGACATCACGCCGTCGTCGCACCTGTTCATGTTCACCCGCACAGGAGGGCGCGTGACGAACGAGCTTTATCTGACGTTCGTGGAGATCGAGAGCATGGCGTACGATCCTGCCACTTCCCAGCTCTATTTCCCGGACTCCGACACCACCGTTCTAGGGGTCCATGTGTTCGACACCCGGACGAACGAACAGCTGACCAGAAAACCCATCCTGACCGGGTTGCCTCCGCGGGACCTCATCGTGGTGCGGCCGCCCACACTCGGCGCGGCAACCGATCTGCGGGTGAGCGCCATCGACCCATCGACGGGGGATCTCTCCATCTCGTACCGGCCGGCGTGCGGCGCTTCCGACCACAACATCATCTGGGGACCGCTTTCGAACGTGAGCCAGTACGCCTACACGGGACAGGACTGCAGCATCGGGGCCGGCGGAACGTACGATCAGTTCAACCCCGGCGCGGGGTCGTTCTTCTTCGTCGTGGTGGGAACTGGCCCGGCGGGCACGGAAGGCTCATACGGCACCGACGATACCTGGACCGAGCGACCGGAAGATCTCCTTGATCCGGCCTGTCTGTTCACCCAGGATCTGAGCTTTTCGTGTGACGTCTGGTAGTTTGGAGTAATATTCCCCCGGAAACTTATCCAGCAATTTCGTGAGGAGGTGCGAGATGAGAACAAGAACTGAGGCGTACCGATCTGGCTGGCCGAGAGCTGGTGGCATGATCCTGTTTGTCGTCTGGAGCGTTGCGATGGTTTTTATCGGCACCATCCTGTCAGATTTTGAATTTACCAAATCTCACGCCGCAGAAGCGAATGGCCTGGTGAGACTGGATCGCGAACGGTTGGGGGGCGAAAAGCTAGGAAAGTTCGAGCCTTATCAGCCGGAGCACAGCAACATTGACGCGCGCGGGCATTCTTTCTTCACCAGCGCGGATGGCCAGTTCGGCCTGGGTGTGTGGGAAGCCAAGCCCGGGACGCTGGACATCCCCGAGCCGTACCCTGTCGACGAGCTGATGTATGTGCTCAGCGGCAGGATCGTGCTGACGGACGCTCAGGGCCATCAGGAGGAGTACGTTGCCGGGGAGGGCGTGGTCCTTCCGAAGGGGTGGTCCGGCACGTTTGAGGTTCCTGAAGGGGCACGCAAGATCTGGGTATCGTACCAGGCGAAATAAAACCTACACTGCGCCGCCGCTCACCGCCAGCAGGATGGAGATCTCCACGTCACCCGAGAGAGGTGTGCTCAGCCCTCCGGTGTGGCGAATGTTCTCCTCATCCACGAACACATTGATATGGCGGCGGATTTCACCCTGTTCGGTGATGATGCGTTCCCGGTGGCCGGGACAAGTCGGCCAGAGTAACTCCAGCGCCTCACCCACGGTGGGAGGGGTGGTGTCGATCTGTATCCGCCCCTTCCCTTCGGAGAAGGCGCGCACAT
>CBEVTG010000171.1:0-5137 GCA_965552745.1 uncultured bacterium | reverse complement strand
AAATTGGATGAAGTCCCAGTCCACATCATCCACCTCACCCTCCTGCGCCCGCCTGAGCAGCATGGCGCGCGTCCACGCACGCGTATCACCGGGCGGGTTTTTCATGAAATTCTCTATCTGATCGTCCGAGACGATTCGCTCCAGGAACCCGCTCCGCTCGTAAGACCAGTAGAGGCCGGTGAGTGGATCGATGCTTCCGAAGATCTGATCGAGGTGTTTGATCTCAGGCGAGCTCCAGGTCAGCGCCGGACGCTGCTCCATGGCTTGCTTGATCACCAGGAGCTTGAGGGCCCAGTCGAGGCGCTGCGCCATCCTCGCGAGCTCACGCGATTCGAGCGTCACCAGCGTTTCCTCCCACAGGTTCAGGATTTCCTCGCACTCGGGGACCGTGTCGGCGCAGCCGCCTGCCTGTACGAACCGCCTGGCCTGCTCGAGAAACTTGAACTGGAGCTCCAGGGCACTGAGCTTGCGGCCCGAAATCATCTTCGCCCGGGCCGTCAGGGTGGGGTCGTGACTCCAGCGTCTCAGGGCATCCAGAGGATCGTCGAGAACCAGATACGGGTTGATGTACTGTGCCTCGATCATGGAAAGGATGATCTGCATCACTCCCACTTTCAGGAAGTTTGATACCTCTGACAGCGTCGCGTCGTAGAAGATGACGTGCAGGCGGGCCATCCTGGGTCCCTGGGGAGCGGCCGAGCGCTCGTAGTACCGGTGGCCGCACAGGGGTTCGTTACGGCTGTTGATCACGGGCCTGTGGGAAGTGGTGATGCTGCCGGTCAGCGTCTCGAAAAAGTCGGCACGCTGGGAGATCTGAAAGTCCACGGCCGGCCTGCGATTCTCGCTGCCCACTTTTCCCGCCCCCGTGAAGATCAGGCTCGAGATCTGGTATGCGGCCAGGAACAGCATCTGGTGGAGCTTGCGGCCGAACAGATTGGTCCACGCCGCTCGCGTGATCAGGAAATTCAGATGGCTCCCGAACGAGTGGCCCTGGCCATCGCTGTTGGCCACGAGCAGCTGAATTCTCTGGCCGGGAGGGAGCTTTGAATTGGCTGCGTCCAGCGCCTGCCTGGCGATACGCAGCATCGCGTGCCAGGCCGCCACATGATCCCGGGCCCTCAGAACTTCCGGGACACACAGCTCCAGGTGGTTCAGATCGATGTACGCGCAGCCGCCGTTGGTGGGAAGGAACTTTCGTCCCCAGTCCTGGGGGTCGTAGGCAACCGATCCCGATCCGTAGCTGCCCCGGTAGGTGCCGGTGCCCGGGTATGAATAGCCGGTCCGTCCCGCCCCGTAGCCGCCGGCACAGTCATCCCAGGAGCCATGGATCGGCCTGCAGAGCTGGCATTCACAAAGCGGTGCATGATGCTTCGAGACCAGGGGCAGGCCATCGATCTCGCGCAGAAGAGCGTGCGATGCCTCGTAGCACGTCCCCTCGGGGCGGTGTAAACCGAGGACGAAGTTTCCCATCTCGACATCGGCACCGCACAGCTTGGGAAGCTGATTTCGATCCTGTCCGTGCTTCCTGTGCGCTGACGCTTTCATTCTTCTCTTCAAGAGATCTCCCGGTTGTCGATGCTCATGCGAGAGTGAGGTACTGGTAGGGGCGCGGAACCTGGCGCCGAATGGGTTCGACGCCAATCACGTCCGCGTCGTGAGGTAGATCGCTAAGATGGTTTCTGCAGTTCACCGGAGTCAGGACCTGCGCGGCCCGCGTGAACTCCTCATCGACCGCCACCAGCAGATCCTCGAGCCTGACGCCGGGCGATCCGGTTTTCACTTCCCGGAGGGCGGCGCGCTCCTTGGCGTCGGCGCTGATCTTGGCGATGCTCGCGCCGCTCACGAAGTCCTTTGCCTTGATGACATGGTGGCTTCCATCACGCAGGGCAAGGTTCGCGAGATCGCTCTCTCCATTGCCGGCGTAGATGCGGGAAATGATGGAATCAATGATCGACTGCCGAGCGGAGAGGTCCTCGGATCCGGAGCCGGATGTCGAGAACGGGATGTCTTCGCCCAGGTGCTTCGAAAATATCGCCAGTGCCGCATCCCGGTTGGGACGCGGGACGTGCATGACCAGATCTCCGAGGCGGCCGGGCCGCATCATGGCCGGATCGAGGGCGTCGACCCTGTTTGTTGCGGCGATCACCAGCACGTTGCCGCGTGACTGGATGCCGTCGAGCTCGGTCATGAACGCCGGAAGGATCCGATCGTCCACGCGCGCCGCCGATGCACCCCGCGTGGCAGCGACTGCGTCGATCTCGTCAAAGAACATGACAACCGGCACGTCGGGCTCCCGATCGGCCTCCTCGCGGGCGATCCTGAAAGCTTCGCGGTAATTGGCCTCGGTCTGGCTGTACCACATCGAGTGTAGGCTGGCGGGTTTGAGGTTCATGACTCTGGATCGTCCCGATGAGGAGAGCTGCGCCAGCCAGTTGGCGAGGGCTCGCATCACCATCGTCTTGCCCGTGCCCGGCGGGCCCACGAGAAGCACGGACTTCTTGCGCTGCAGACCGTACTTGAGGACAGTGTCCGGATGCTCGAGATGCAGAACGATCGAGCGTTTGAGGTTGGCGATCTGATTGTCCAGACCACCAATGTTATCGAACGACTCTGTAGGCGTGTTTTCCATGAACAGGTGATCGCCCCTGGAACGCTCGACTCTCTCGAACGCCAGCCACAGGCTTCTATCCCATAGCACGAGATCACCGGGCCTGAGTTCTGTCGTGGCCAGGGATCCCGCGGGGCTCACGACGATATCCTCGTCGTGCCACTTCAGATGGAGCTTTCCATCTTCGATCTGGCGCTCAAACAGGGCGGTTTCTCCGCCTCTCCACGAGCAGTATGGAGATTTCTCCATGACCACATTGAGCTCAGTTCCCAGAAGAACTTCGTCACCCACTTCAACAGAATCGGTGTCAAATCCGTCCGCAAAGACAACCACACGCCTGGAGTTGCCATGGCAGACCATCGCCACCGGGCCACGGCTGGTGTTTTCCTTGCCCAGAAACACCGCAGGATGCCAGGGTGGACCGGCAAGCTTCTCGAGATGGGCCTGGAGCTTGTTATGAGTTCTCTGAGCGTCGACGAGTCCGGACTGAAGCATGGCCACATACTCAACGAGGTGCTGGTCGATGAGATTGTCGAAATCTTGCGAACGCCCCCGTATGGATCGAACGAGAGCGACCTTCTCGGCAAGGTTGGGGCCGCTTTCTCCAAACGTCTTGAGTTGTTGAAGCAGAAGCGGGATTTCCACTTCTGCCTTACGTGATCGCCGCATTCCCACCCCCTGACATTGAGCTTTGCATCGACTCTTTAATCGCTCCTTCCTGTTCGACATCCAGAACATGGAAACCTCGTTGTTCGAGCATCCCGCGCCTCCAGCCGAACGCGGAATGAGTCTGGATACGGGAATCGAGATGGTTAACAACGAGGGCAAGTCCGTAAGGGTGCGGAAACATCGTTCGGTGGAGCGCACGATCGTGGCTGCTCAGAAATCCTCCGGCGAGAGGACAGATCTTTCGCCTCTCCGGTGGACACTGGCCGCACCAGACGCTTACCGGATGCGAGTGCCACCATCCACCCACAGTCTCTCCCCTGTTGCGTTGCTCGAGACCCGTCCGCATCTCGGTCCAGGCTTCCGCGGTAAACTCGAGACGATTCGAATCCCCCCGCGCACAGGTGGCGGGAATCTGTGCCGTGATGACGGAGAAGATCTCGCGTGAATCCGGATCCCGGTACAGATATCCAATCAGCATCCCGCCGGTTTCGTTCTCGCCGGCCTGCCGGGCGAGTGCCGCCGTCTCCGCCAGAACATTGCTGGGGATGAACACGGGGATATCCCGCGCCTGCACCACACCTCGCACGCTGGACGCCCGCAGGAAATTCCCGACGACCCCTTCTCGAAGCGGATACGTCAAGGTGATCCCCTCGGAATCGAAGCGTGAACGGGCCGGAGCCTTTCGTGGCTCTTCGGGTGTGGCCGAGACGAAGAACCTGAACTTGTCCCCCGCCTTGAGCCTTGCGTTCGCCACGAAATGCCCCGCTGCCCGCTCCGCCGCATCCCTGAAGTAGTCAGCCTCGAAACGACTGGAAACGTCTCCGTGATCCCCAGTGTGGACGCAAACCTGGAACCCGTCGGTGTACGGCTGGCCGAGCTTTGAATGCCAGATCGGTTTAACGGAAACCGGCGCCCGGGACCCGGACGGCGGCAGCATGTCCCGCTGGACGGCCAGAAACCTCGCCCACTGCTCGGCCGGTTCCCAATCAACCTGAATCGGCACCCGCCCGAGGTATTTGCTGACCGAGTCGTACACCTCGGCCGCGTACTGATACGTCGTGCTCATGCTGCGGATCTCTCTTAGAAACGGCCCGCCTCGATGTTTGGCTGCAGAACCAGACGATCACCGGTCTGCACTGCATCACCCAGCCTTTCCGAGCTGAAAAGGTGGCGGCCCTCCCGTTCGAGACGCATGTGGTAGACGAGTGGCCGCCCGCCCGCACCCTTCTCGGGAAGGTTCATCTTCGGAACCGAATCCTCGATCAGCTCCCTCACGGTGGAATCCGGCGGCACATGATTGAACCGCACCTGCTTCTGTCCCGTCAGATCTGTGACCTCGAGCGCGAAATTACGGGTTTCCGTTTCCGCTGTTGCCACTGCTGTTGCTGGTGCCATGACTGTCCCCTTTCCAGCTCTTTCGAGCTGCCATGACGTTCGCTGAAAGTTCGGCCGCTTGAACGTCGTATTTTCGAAGCGAGGCGACCCCTCGCGACTGCAGATATCTCCCGGCGGCATCCTTTTCCACGAGCGCTGCGGATTCCGGACCGCAGTTCCCGCAGGCTACCGATAGAGCCGAAAGCGCATGATTCAATTCTGAAGGATCGGGGAGCGCAGGAAAACAGACCTCCAGTTCCAGCACCCATCGCTGAGCGGATTTTTCTACCGACGCGCGCACCAGCCGGAGTGAACCGGAAGCCCGGAGCATGAAGATCCCGAGCGCGCTCCGACTGGCTTTCGAGAGGGCGTCCGAATCGACCAGTGACACGGACACTCTGACCCCCCCCTGACCGTGAGCTGCAACCCGGGCGCGGTACCCGACTCCCTCTCTGCGCGCCTCGAGCCCCACAGCCATACTTGCAT
>CBEVTG010000170.1:0-5164 GCA_965552745.1 uncultured bacterium | reverse complement strand
TGATCTCATCGACGTGGCGGATCGCAAGCTAGTGTGGCGCGGCTGGGAGGGAGGCGCGTTCACCCAGGCCGAACTCCTGGACTTCAAAACGGTTAAGTACAAACTCGATGGTCTCGTCACCGACATTCTTTCGAATTTTCCGCCGCTGCCCGAGTACGACTACGAGTAGTCGAACTCGACCCGGCCAATCGATGCTCACGCGCTGGATCTAAACGGCTCCAGAGCGCTCCTGATCTCCGATATCCGGCTTGACGTCGCCCGGAGCTCGATCGGGATAAACCACGAGTTTCTCAGGTGGGAAGGAATCAAAGCTTGCCGATTCCAGCCGCATCTGATGAAAGAAGTTGTTCCCGACCGGATAGAGGGTGCTCTCCGGGTCCGCCAGCGTCACTGTCTGCAGGAATGGCACCATCACTCCCTGAACTTCGCGATAGTCATCGAAGTGGATCGTACCGACCGCTCCGCTAAATGCGTCCCGAACGGTATAGAAACATTTCTCGATGAGCAGTGTCTCCTCGTTAATCCATAGCTCATATTGATCGTGCTCGAGATTGGCCTCCAGGCTCCCCCAGGAGGCGTAGATCAGCTGATAGGTGCTGCCGTTGAGTTCTCTCTCACCCCCGTAGGTGATGTACTGCGCGGACCGGATCCGGAACGGCAGTTCAGCGAAATACTGGAGTGTCGGAAGGTAGAAACTCCGGAGGCCGTCTTCGGCCGACTCGACCCTGGCGCCTGCACGCGACGCACCGTAGCCCTTCCATGACTGGACGCCCATAACCTCACCGACCCCGGGTCCGTCAAGAAGCTCCACCCTCGATGTAAAGGTACCCAACAGGGTATCGAATCTGAAACGTTGCTCCTGCACGGGCCACCATCCCGTGAACCGGCCTGCAAATCCCGCCCACTCGTCGACCGAGACGAAGCGAGCCGTTTTGAACGCCTTCCAAGTCGCCAGCCCGTGGCGCTCTGCGGCCTGAAGCAGAAGATTGCGTCCCCGATCGAACGAGGCTTGCGTCTCGCCGTGTTCGCGCACCTGCTGGTTGCGGATATCAGCTGGACCGCACGAGCTCAATATGAGCGGGATGAGAACGAGGGCTGCAGCCTTGCCAAATTGAGCTTTGAGAGAACGACTCATTCCCCAGACGGAGACAATCTGCAGCACACCGAAGGCGCCGATGATGAGCCCGGAGAGGGCAGCCAGGAGAGAACCGATCGCGGTGGTCATGGAGGGCAGCAGGACGACCATGCCGCTCGACATTGCCCATATGAGATCAAGGACGGCAAAGAACAGAACAAGTGCCCGGATCCAGATCCGGTCCAGTCGCGGGCGAGTGCCAAGGAAGAGCAGCAGGACGCTGAAGACGAACAGGTTGATCGCGGTCGAGGAGAACCAAAATGTTCCCAGCGCCACCTGCCGCGCCAGCGGAGAAGCGGCGGCGAGAAACGTGATCGCAGAGAGGCCCGAGAATGCTGAATTGGTCAGGAGCGTGCGTCTCAGGAGTCTGGCATATTTCGATTCATGGGAGCTCATCGTCTTACACCTCCTCGTTCTACACTTCCTCGTTGGACTAAATTCATGCTTCGCCGGACATGTTTTTTCATAGCTGCCCGCCTCTTTAAGGCCGTGATGATCCTCGAGCCCTCTGCCGTGGCCGAACGGGCGAGTCGTTCGCGAACCGCCAGCCGGGAGCGTCCGAAAGCCTCTTTCTTCCCCAGCAGCTGCCGGGTCCAGTTGGCCTCCTGGACAAACGCGTGAAGCTCGAAGACCAGCTGCTTGGTGTCGGCGTCCGGTTTGATCTGACCCAGTCTCCGGGAGAGATGGGCTTCTTTCTCGATCCACTCGAGCCAGGTTCCGGACAGCTCGGCAATCCGGTCCCGAACCGGCCCCGGACGGTCATCGAACTCGGCCGCCACCGCCGCGAAGAAACAGCCTCCAGGGTAATCGCTCTCTTCTATATGCGAGATCCAGGCTTCGAGCCCGGCCACCAGGCGCCTCAAACCGGGCTCCGTATCCGCCACCGAGCCGAGCACCTCCTGCTCGAACTTCCGGGCCGCCGCGGCGACCGTGGCCAGCTGCAGCGCTTCCTTCGATCCGAAGTGCGCAAAGAGCCCGCTCTTGCTCATATCCAGCTCCTGAGCCAGGCGGCCGATGGTCAAACCCTCCAGCCCCTCGCACGAGGCGACATCAAGCGCACGCTCCAGGATCATCTGTCGCGAGCTCTCTCCTCGTTCGGTCCGGGCTTTCATCGTGACCTCCTCCGGGGACTTTCTAATAGAACGATCGTACTATATATCACGAACGATCGTTCGTCAACCCGTATTTCCCCTGAGCTCGCACGATCGGCGGAGATGCCCGTCGACTGGAGCGCAGGCAGCAGCTTGGAAGTGGGGGCGGACGATGCCAGAGGGCCATGGACTCCGGACCCTCTCGGTCGGTTCTCAGGGTTGAATTCTGACCAGCGAGGGGTCCGGTTTTACGGTGGCAGGGTGTGCGATGGTGGGTGCCGGGGTAATGGGGCGCACAGGCTTCTCCACCGCGGACCAATCCCGGCTGGGCGAATATGCGACTGGTTTCGAGCCTTTGCGCTTGATCGCGTGGGCGGTCTTGCTCATGCCGTAGCGGCTGAAGAGATAATTGCGGGTGAAGTGAGCGGCCGCCCAGCCCGCCTGCGTCACCCTGCCCCGGAACCGGCGGGCAATCCCTTTGAGAGAGTACGCTTCCCGCAGGAAGTAATAGTAACCCTCCTGGAGCTGCTCGACGCTCATGCCTTGCGGGCGCATCAGGACGTGAGCACCGTCAAACAGAGGCCAGTTGTAGTCCATGGCCACATCGGAATCGTCGGGTCGCAACGCCCACGGAAGGAAGTTGTTGGAGGCCACGGTATCCAGGAAAGTGCCGGTTCCCGGGTACGGCTGGATGATGTTCACCACGAGGAAATCGAGATGGGTCTTGTAGATGAACTCGAGCGTCCGGTCGAAAACGGAAGGATCGTCTCCATCCAGGCCGAACACGAACGCTCCCATTACGTTGATGCCGGCGTCGTGCACCCGCTTCACCATTTCTATCATCCTGCCAGTGCTGTTGGACCACTTGTCCAGCCCGTCGATCGCTGACTGGTTGACCGACTCGATGCCGAGGAACAGGTCGCGGCAGCCGCTCGCGTAAGCCAGCTCCAACAGCTCCGGCTTCTCTGCGATATCCATCGTCAACTCGCCCGCCCAGGGGCGGCCCAGCGGCTTCACAGCCTCACAGACGGCACGCATGGTGCCCGGCGCGTTGTACAGGTTGTCATCCCAAAAGAAGAAACCGTTGGTGTAGCCCGGACCCATGTTGGCGATGAGGCGCTCACCGTAGCGCGGGCCAATGATCGGAAGCTTCACCAGAGCCTTGAGAATATTGTTGTAGACGCCGGGCTCCATCTGATCGATGGTCTCCCGCGTGAATGCCGGTCCCTGCTTCTGGAGATCGTCGACCACGTCCTCCGCAAAGCGGTTGCGGATGGTCGGTCCGTTGGTGAGCTTGACGGCACAGAAATGACAATCGAGCTTGCAGCCGCGAGCCAGTGTGGTAGAAGAGAGTATCTGCTGCGGAAGCGGTCTCAGGCCGCGCCAGATATCCATGGCGATCGAAATGGTCCCCCGTGCACGGATGTTGTTGAAGGTGGCCTGATAGAGCGGCCGGACCGGCCGGTCGTTGCGGACATCATCGAGAAGTTCGGCCGCGGCCCATTCCCCTTCGCCCGAGACGACCGCATCGACGTGTCCGAGGCGCGTGCCCTCCGTCGTAACCGCCGAAGCGTGGGCACCGCCCAGCACCACGGTCAAGTTTCTTCCAATCGAGGCGTACGCCGCGCGAGCCTCCCGCGCCCTGCGGTAGGCCTCACGGGCCGAGTTCGTGTAGGCGGTAATGAACAGAACGTCGTGATCTCCCCGGCGCAGGTCGATCTTGTCCGCCATGATCTCCTCGAAGGGAGTCATCCCTTCGATCTTGTCGTGCTGCACCACGACCTGTGTTTCATCGCTCAGGATGCCGTTTTTTCTAAAGAAACCGATCAGATAGGGGAAGCCAATGCCGGGGCTGCGGAGGAAAGGCCCGATCCGGCGCTCCAGACGACGCAGCACACCCTTATTGCGAATCGGTTCCTCAACTATGTACGACTCCAGTGGGGTGAGGCAAATGAGATTACCAATCGTGGCCATCAGCTGGTTTCTCCTTGACCTTGGTAGGCAAAACCCAAGCGAGTGGGAAACTGTACCTTTGTTCAAAGACAAAAGCAAACCGGGACGGCAGGAGGTGGTTTTCATCCATTCTGGCGCCTTTGGCATTGTGAGAAACCGGGCTGATCATTTATATATAAACTGGCCGTGTAGATCTTTACTGACCGAAAGTCTGCAGATAGAGTCTACCTTTTATCATCAGCCCTTATCAGAAGTTGCCTCCTCGAGCCTTTCTTGAGGAAACGATTGTCCTGATGTGCGTCAGGATTTGACGATGGAAGAAGGGTTCACTTTGAAGCTCTGGCGTTCGAGCCAGGAGAGGAGCCGGATTTTCCGAGCGCCCATCCTGTTGGTTCTCATACCTCTTCTGTGTTCGCAGGGTGTTGGGGCACGGGAGAGCACTGCCGAACCGGTCTGGAAGGAGAAGCGACCCGTGGCCCGCGCCTTTCGGATCGACGGACCGCCGCTTCTTGACGGAGACATCCTGGACGATCCTGCCTGGATGAACGTGGAGCCGGTCTCGGGGTTCTGGCAGACTACCCCGGACGAGGGACAGCCGGCTACAGAGAAAACCGACGTGCGCATCGCCTTCACTGATGAGGGCCTCTACATCGGAGTGGTTTGTTATGTTCAGGATGCTTCCACGATCATCGTAGCCGGCAATACGCGGGATTCCTCTCTAACGGAAACCGACAGTTTTCAGATTATTCTTGATGCACATCGGGACCGGCAGACGGGCTTCGTCTTCGGAACCAATCCGGCCGGCATCGAGTATGACGGCCAGGTGTCCAGGGAGGGCCAGCAGAACGGGTTCAACCTCAACTGGGACGGCTCGTGGCAAGTGAGTGCAAAGATCTCGGAGATCGGCTGGAGCGCCGAGTTCGCTCTTCCTTTCCGGACCCTGCGCTATCCTCTCTCCGATACCCCGGTATGGGGACTGAACTTT
>CBEVTG010000169.1:0-5169 GCA_965552745.1 uncultured bacterium | reverse complement strand
GGCGCAGGAGATCGGGATCGCCGCCGTGCTCAGCGACCCACTCCTTGATGCGGCGGCCCGTGCCAATGAAATAGAACATGGTGAGCGAGTGGCCGAAGAGCTGGAATAACGCGGCCGGGATTGCCAGCAGCATGTGGCGCGAAGGGGAGACCCACTCCATACCGATGCCCCACCCGGTGGCAAAAACGGTTGCAAGGGCCAGAAACGCCACCAGATCGAGGGCTATCAGCGCCTGCGCCATCAAGCCGTACGGCACGGCTAGAGTCCCAGCTCCGGGGCCGCCGACTTGAGAGCTTCCAGCACGCGGCCGACGTGCTCGTCCATTTCGACCTGCAGTTCCTGCACCCCCAGCCGGATTTCCTCACGGTTGACGCCGCGGGCGAACGCTTTGTCCTTGAGCTTCTTCTTGACCGAGGAGACCTTCACGTCGGCCAGGCGCTTGGAGGGCTGGACCAGTGCCGCCGCGACGATCAGGCCGCACAGTTCGTCACAGGCGAACAGCACTCGGTCAAGCTGTGAAAGTCGGGCGGTACCGGTGTGAGAGGCGTGCGCGAGCACGGCATGGATGACTTCCTCCGGGTAGTTGCCTTTCCGCAGGATCTCGACCCCACGGAACGGATGATCCTCCAGAGACGGGAAGCGCTCGTAGTCGAGATCATGCAGTAGCCCGGCCAGTCCCCACTGCGCCTCATCGCCACCGAGAAAACGAGCGTAGGCGCGCACCGCAGCCTCCACCGCCAGAGCGTGTCTGCGCAGTGATTCTCCCTGGGTGTGCTCGTACAGGAGGTCGAGTGCCTCCTGCCGGGGTGGGGTGGGCATGGACGATGATTATACCGAAACGGTGTGTTCCTCCGGTGTCTGGTTAGGTTCCCTGGACACGCTTGAACTCTCGAGCGGCGTTCGACTAGACTCTCGCTTCAAGAAACTATAACCCCGGCGCAGTGAGGAGGCCGGGTTGAAACTCGAGGCGGCCGCCCGGTGTTGCCGCCAGGGAGGAAGGGCATACATGGAAAACGCGGGAAAGTGCTGTGTGGCGGAAATGATCGGTACCTTCACGCTGGTGTTCGTGGGCGCCGGGTCAATTTGCCTGCAGGCCTATGCTGACAGCCTTGGGATTCTGGGTGTAGCGGTTGCCCACGGTCTGGCCCTGGCAGTCATGATCTCGGCGCTCGGCGCCGTCTCGGGCGGTCACTTCAATCCGGCCGTCACCTTTGGTTTCCTTCTGACCCGTCGGATAGGAGCCGGGATGGCCGGCCTGTATGCTGTCTCGCAGGTGATTGGAGCTGTGCTGGCTGCTTACCTGCTCAAGATGGTGTTCTCGGACGTGTGGCTGGACTTTTACCTTGGCACCCCGCTCATCAATCCCGAAACAGGGCTCACGACGGGGCAGGCGATCATCGTCGAGGCGATCCTGACCTTTTTCCTGGTCGTCGTCATCTTCGGGACCGCCGTGGACCCGCGGCGGCCGAACATTGGCGGGTTTGCCATCGGGCTCACGGTCACGGCCGATATCCTGATGGGTGGAGCCCTGACAGGCGCCGCTATGAACCCGGCTCGCGCTTTCGGACCGGCCCTGGCGGCGGGGATTTGGGACAGCCACATCGTCTACTGGATCGGGCCGCTCGTTGGAGGGGCTCTGGGCGCTCTGCTGTACCACCACCTGCTGATGGATAAGCAGTCCTAGTCACCACCGGTCGATAAGGCCGCGCGGAGTGAGCCTGCGCATTTGGATCTTGGCCTCGCGGGTATCCCTGAGTTAAAATCTCAGCAATACCTGATTGGAGGGCATGATCGTGATTCTGACGCGCAGCGTCGATACCGCCCTGCGCCTGCTCATCTATCTGGCGCTAGCGGATGGGAAGGACCGGTACCTGAAGGCACGCCAGATCGAGTTTGATCTGAAGATTCCCCCCTTTGCACTGCGAAAAATCCTCTGGTCTCTGACGCGGGGAGGTCTGCTGCGCTCGGTGCCTGGTCGCGGGGGTGGCTTCAGGCTGAGAAGGCGCCCTCGCGAGATTTCGGTGGCTGAGGTAATGGCAGTGGTGGAAGGCCCCGTTGTGGCCTACAGTTGCCGAGGGGTGGACGACGACTGCGAGTTGAGCGGTCGCTGCAATGTGGCACCCATCTACCAGACTCTGGAGAGCGAGCTGCAGCGGCTACTGAGCCGTTACTCCATTCAGGATTGCCTGCCCCATGGGTTGGCGGTTCAGGGTACGGGGGGAAGACAGGGGTGAACGAATCGGCTGCAGGAACTCCTGCGCACGCGGGCAGAGCGTTGCATCTCGGGACGGAGGCGGGAAGCTCGATCCGTTCGCACGCCGAGCGCGATTATCCGCACGAGTGCTGCGGGCTGATGGTTGGCCGGCGCCAGGATGGTGCCTGGAAAGTCGAGTATGTCAGGCCGGCGCGTAACCTGAACACGGAGCGCGCGCACGACCGCTACCTGCTCGACCCGGCCGATTTCGTGCATGCCGATCGCGAAGCCCGTGGGCGTGGGCTGGACATCGTGGGGATCTACCATAGCCACCCCGATCATCCCGCGCGTCCTTCGCCGACAGATCTCGAGAACGCCTGGGCGGCGCTGGCTTACTTGATCGTCGGTGTGCAGGACGGCCGGGCGCACGAATGGCGGGCATGGGAGTACGATGGCGAGCACTTCGGCGAACGGTGGGTGGACGGTGCTCCGCGTGAGTGAGGAGGAAGTATGTCTGTGACGGTACGAATCCCGACCCCGTTGAGGTCACTGACGGGTGGTGCGGATGAACTCAAGGTCGAGGCGACTTCGGTACGTGCCCTGATCGAATCACTCGAAGAGCAGCACAGTGGAATGAAGGCCCAGCTGCTGGACGGCGGGGGCAAGCTGAGGCGCTTCGTCAACGTCTATTTGAACGACGAGGACATCCGCTTTCGGGATGGCCTGGACACGCCCCTCGAAGACAATGATGTCGTGGCAATCATCCCCGCTATCGCAGGAGGCGCCGACGCTCCCGCATGGCCCCGGATGTTACAGAAGCTCAAGCGCGAAATTGCCGAAATCGAACCGGCCGATGTGCTCCAGGCGCGCGATTCGAAAGGCGTGGTCATCGTGGACGTGCGCGATACGGAGGAATTCAACGAGGGACACATCGCGGGAGCCATCCACCTGCCGCGATCGTTTCTCGAGATGCGGGCCGAGAACCTGTTAAAGGACCGGAAAGTGTCGAGTGTGGTCTATTGCGCGGGTGGCGTGCGCTCGTTGCTGACCGCGGAGAGCCGGCGTCGCCTGGGATACAGCCGGGTAAGCTCCATGGCAGGCGGGTTCGGGCGCTGGAAGAACCAGGGGCTGCCTTTCGTGAAGCCCCGGGTTCTGTCGCCTGAGGATCGCCGGCGTTATGCCCGCCACCTTTCGATCCCTGAGGTGGGGGAAGAGGGTCAGCTCAAGCTTCTCGATGCCCGTGTGCTGATGATCGGCGCGGGAGGTCTGGGATCGCCCGCTGCCTATTATCTGGCGGCGGCCGGTGTCGGCACCATCGGTCTGGTCGACTTCGATGTCGTCGACGAGTCCAACCTACAGCGCCAGATCCTGCACACCACCGACCGGGTCGGCAAGCCGAAGACCGAGTCCGCACGCCAGACTCTGCTGGCGCTGAATCCGGGCATCCAGGTGAAGACGTTCGAAGAGCGGTTGTCGAGCGACAACGTCGAGCGCCTGTTTGGAGATTTCGACATCATAGTGGACGGTAGCGACAATTTCCCGACCCGGTATCTGGTCAACGACGCCTGCGTGCTGCAGAAGAAACCGAACGTGCACGGCAGCGTCTACCGCTTCGAGGGCCAGGTAACGATTTTCTGGCCAGGCGACGGGCCCTGTTACCGTTGCCTATACCCCGAGCCGCCCCCACCGGAAATGGCTCCCTCGTGCGCCGAGGCCGGGGTTCTGGGGGTTCTGCCGGGTGTGGTCGGGCTCCTGGAAGCGGTGGAGACGATCAAGATCATCCTCGGGAAGGGGGCTCCGCTGGTGGGAAGACTTCTCACGTACGATGCCCTGCGGGCGGAGTTCAGGGAACTCAAGCTGCGGCGGGATCCGCAGTGCCTCTACTGCAAGGACGGAGTCGAGTTCCCTGGTTTTGTTGATTACGAGCAGTTCTGCGCGCGCCCGACGGAAGCGGTACGCACCTCGTGAATCCCATTCCGGTAACCGCCGCCTCCCTGGCCGATGCCCTGGAGCGCCAGCCCGTGGTGCGCATGATCGGTGGCACACCGCTTCTGGCCCTGCGACTGTTCGAACAAGAGATTCCCCGGGCGGAAGTGTTCGCAAAAGCGGAATGGATCAACCCGGGCGGCTCGGTCAAAGACCGGCCGGTACTGCGTATGCTGACAGAGGCGCTGAAGCAGGGCGATCTCTGCCCCGGTAGGACCATACTCGACTCCTCCTCGGGAAACGCTGGCATTGCCTACGCGATGCTTGGAGCCGCGCTCGGATATCCGGTTGAGCTGGTCGTTCCAGGCAATGCGAGCCGGGAGCGCAAGGAGCGCATTCTCGCGCATGGCGCGAGCCTCGTATACACGGATCCTGTCGATGGGTACGATGCGGCTCTTCGCGAGGTGAAACGCCGGTACCGTGCCGAGCCGGAACGGTACTTTTTCTGTGACCAGTACGCCAACGAGAACAACTGGAAAGCCCACTACGAGGGCACGGCTGCCGAAATTCTGGAACAGACCGGCGGCAACCTGACGCACTTTGTGGCGGGCGTCGGCACGGGAGGCACGCTGACCGGAGTCGGCCGCCGTCTCAAGGAGCATGATCCTCATATCCAGATCGTGTGCGTACAACCGGATCGGTTCCCGAGCATCGAGGGGCTCAAGCCGTTGGGGCGGCCCGAGGACATCGTCCCCGAGATCCTCGATCAGTCGGTCATCGACGAGCAGCTGACGATCGGGGCGGAGGATGCTTACGCCACGTGCATGCGCCTGGCGGGGCATGGTTTCTTTCTCGGTCAGTCCTCTGGCGCTTTTCTGGCAGGAGCGCTGGAGGTGGCCCGGCGCGAAAAGAGGGCCCGAATCGTGACCCTGTTTCCGGATCTGGGGGAGCGCTACTTCAGCACTCGCCTGTGGGCGAGGGATTGATTTGTTTATAGTAGTTTAGCTATCATACGACAGAGTTTTGTAACCTATCTGTAACCTTCCCCG
>CBEVTG010000168.1:0-5175 GCA_965552745.1 uncultured bacterium | reverse complement strand
CTCGCCCCCAGGATCGTCATCAAAGAGCGCCCACAGGTTCAGGCGCTGCTTCCTGAGGAAGAAGAAGTCGGCAAAGAGAATCCCCGACAGCGGCGCGTACATGGTGCCGTTGTAGGCCAGAAACGTGTCGCCCAGGTTGTACAGGTCCTGGGGCCAGAACACGAACGGCAGGCACGGCACGATGGTCCAGGTGATCACCAGCCACCAGGGCGTGAAGCGCAGAAACCGCAGGTGCCGCAGCGAGAGACCCGTGGCGTACAGGGAAACCGCCGACGAGGTCACGTTCGCCAGCGCCACGAAAACGAGCGCCAGAACCCCCATAACCACCCCTCCCAGGGGCACCATCCACTCGGTCGGGTCGTCGGTCTTGACCACCAGCGCCGAGAACAGAGCGACACAGCAGACGATCGACATGAACAGACCGAGCTGCAGGATCTCCGGGTAGACCGCATCGCGGCGCGTGCGTGTGTTCCGGGCCAGGAATCCGATTCCGCCCCACCAGGAAAATCCGGACGCCACGCCCATCTCGAACACGATGAAGTAGTTGACCAGCGGGTCGGGGCCGGGGTCCAGGGGAGGCGCCTCGACTATCGCCTGCCAACCGTACTTATTGAGCAGCATGTAGAACATGAAGACGCTGAGCAGTCCCAGTCCCGGAGCGATGATGGCGTTCGAGATGTTGAGCAGGTGCACTCCTCTCGTCACCAGCAGGTAGGAGAGCCACAGACCGACCCCCACGCCGGCACCGACCACCCAGCCGCCCGGCTCATATCCCAGCGCCCGCAGGATGTTACGGATACCGTTGCCGAACATCACCAGTATCAGACCCGTCCAGCCAAGCATGTTGATGATGTAGAACACTAGAACAAGCTTAGATCCCCTTTGCCCGAAGGAAGATTTGCAGTACTCGATCTGCTCCAGCCCGTAGCGCTGGCAGCCGAGCGACAGGGGCATGGTGGTCAGGAAGACGCCCACCAGGTTGCCCGCGATGAGACACACGATCCCCTGCACGGCCCCGACCCAGCTGGCCGCATAGCCGCCGATCAGGAAGCACCAGGTCGCCACCGCGTACGCAAAACAGGTGGCGTGAGCGCCCCAGGGTCCGTACTCGCGCTCCTGAGGCAGCAGAGGCAGACGACCGAATACGCTCTCCTGGCGTATCAGCTTATCGATGTCAGGCTGGGAATCCGCGGGGTTCACAGGACGGGATCCGTGAGCTCCAGATCAGACAAACATCCACAGGAAGATGTGGGGAAGGATGACAAAGGCGATGACGCAGAACACCCAATCGAGCGTGGTGAAATTCCCGAACGAGGATTCCTCGAGGTTTTCCAGGATCTCGATGCGTCTCTCGAGCTCGCGGACCAGACACTCATGCTCGGAGGCATGCCGACCTGTGGATGAAGCGGTGGGCGTCTGCGGTTTCATGAAGTGCTGGCAACGTGCCCTGCGAGATGGCCTATCCTATCAAGGGGTGTGACGATCCTCAAGCTGATGGAACGCGGATTTTGAACGGTCGCGTCTTCAGGAGATCATCTCGTCCAGAAATTCTTCGAGCACCGCCACGTAGCGATCCATGTCGTCGGCGGTGGCCGGAAACGACGCCGCAGGTCCCGCGCTCGAAATCGCCTCCCAGATGCCTCTGTTCGCGAAGTAGACGCGCATGAGCCCGCGCAGTTGCTGATTCTCCGCCGCGCGGGCTTCGAGCGCATTGCGCGGCAGCTGCGGAGCGAAGGTGTAACCCGAACGACAGTAGAGCCTCTGGACCGACCATGCCAGATCCGCCTTCCGGAAGGCCGCCTCGATGCCGTCCGCCAGCCTGCCGCCCAGGGCGGCTCCCCGTGCGTATGTTTCCTCGGTGAGCACGTGCTCGAGTGTGGCACGTGCCGCCGCCAGCGAGAGGGCGTTTCCGAACAAGGTGCCTCCCGTCGCCACCCCCTTGCCCGAGTCTTCGCCCGCAGGATCAGCCTGCCAGGCCCCGCGCAGGTGGTGTCCGATTTCCTCGCCCATACCGTAGGCGCCGATCGGCACGCCGCCCGCCAGGCACTTCCCGAGCACGATCATGTCCGACTCGATCCCCCAGGCCTGGGTCAGTCCTCCGTAAGCGCACACCTGCGTATGCGTCTCGTCCAGCACGAATAGCGTTCCATGGCGGTGGGCGATCTCTCTCACGGCGGACAGGAATCCATCGTCCGGCAAAATGACTCCAATGTTGGTGAGTGCCGGCTCGGTGATCACACAGGCCACATCACCTTCGGCAAGCACTGACTCCACGGCCTCCAGATCGTTGAACTGCACGATATGCGTGGACTCGGCCGCGCCTCCCAGCAAACCGGCGGTCCCGGGCCGCACCTCACCGTCCTCGAGCTCGACCAGGGATTCGTTGATCTCGCCGTGGTACTGCCCGTCAAATAACAGCACGGTGTCGCGGCCGGTCGCGGCCCTCGCCAGACGAATGACCTCGATGTTTGCCGTCGAGGCCGAGAGCGTGAACTGCCAATGAGCAAGGCCGTAGCGTCGCGCCAGCTCCTCGGCCACAGCGACCGCATCCTCCGTGGGCAGCAGGAACTGGCTGCCCTGCTTCATGCGCTCGGAGACCGCCCTCACCACTGGCTCCGAGCCGTAGCCGCAATTCATGCTGAGATCGGCCTGGTTCATATCGAGATACCGATAACCGTCGACATCGGTGAAATAGGCACCGCTTCCCCCGGCAACGAACATCGGCATGTGCTCGTAGAGAAACACCATCCAGGACATCGGCACGCCCCCCGGCATCGAGCGGCGTCCCCGTTCCAACAGGGATCGAGAGCGCGGGCGCTCCGTCAGGAAGCGCTCCTGCTCGCGGGCCAGGATTTTTCGAACTGTTTCGGCTGAAAGGGTCATCGAATCTTGAATTCTACCAGCAAAGAGTTGCATTGCTGAGGAGGGCTCGACGAGGGGTCGTGTGGACTCTACATTGCTTCGCATGCGAACGGCGCGCACGAGTCTTCTGCACGGCACCGGACCGAGTCCGTGCTGGCCTCGAGCCATTCTGCTGTTGCCCGTGGCCTGGTGGACGCTGACACTGGCCACAGAAGCCTCTCCCTACTGCTTCCTCGATCTCGTGAACCTCGCCTTCCACGAGGCCGGCCATCTGATTTTCAGCTTCGCCGGAAGCACGCTGCACTACCTGGGAGGGACGCTGGCCCAGATTCTGGTGCCCGTGCTGCTCGCAGGAAACTTTCTCCTTCGGGAGAGACAGCCGTTTGCGGCCGCGGTATGCTCCTGGTGGGCGGGTGAAAATTTCATCAACATCTCGGTCTACATGGCCGACGCGCGCGCTCTTGCCCTGCCGCTCGTCGGAGGCGGTGATCACGACTGGAACGAGTTGTTCCACCGCTTCGGCCTGCTCGGAGAGCCTTCGGTTCGCGCCGTGTCGGCCGCCACCCACGCGATCGGTGTCACCATAATGATCGTTTCCCTTGCCTGGTGCGTCTACTTCGTCCTGCCCGCCCCGGTTCGTGGACATGTCCATGAAAGCATGACTTCCCGCTGGCCCTGGATGGAAACGCTCCTGGCGGAGTGACGACCCTGCTGTACCATGAACGTTCGCCCCGTGCGGCCGTTCACCGTGGGGCTCCGGGATCGAGGTCACGATG
This sequence comes from uncultured bacterium, assembly GCA_965552745.1. GTDB lineage: Bacteria > Acidobacteriota > Polarisedimenticolia > JAPUKU01 > JAPUKU01 > JAPUKU01. The sequence goes on along the minus strand of CBEVTG010000168.1, from coordinate 1,537 downwards.
CGTGGAAGAGCCGTTCCACCGGGGCGGAACCCACACATCCGTCCCGGAAGCCCGGGCCCGTCACATGGCACAGACGACAAGAAGCTTGCGCTCCGTCATCTCCTCCAGGGCGTAGCGGGCGCCCTCGCGGCCCATGCCGGAATCCTTGACCCCGCCGTACGGCATGGGATCGATACGGAAGGTGGGTGCATCCCCGGCAATCACGCCTCCGACTTCGAGCGCCTCGTAGGCTCGGAACATCAGGCCGACGTCCCTCGTGAACACGCCCGCCTGGAGCCCGAAATCCGAATCGTTGACCTGCTTCAGCGCCTCCTCAAAGTCCTCGTATCGACTGACGGTGACGAGCGGTGCGAAGACCTCCTGACAATTCACCTTCATGTCGCGTTTCACCTCGGAAAGCACGGTGGGCGGGTAGACAGCCCCCTGGCGTTCGCCGCCGAGAAGCATGCGCGCGCCGGCCTTCTTGGCCTCGGCAACCCACTCCTCCACGCGCTGAGCCTCCCTTTCGTTGATCATGGGCCCCACGTCCGTCTTCTCATCGAGGGGATCTCCGATCTTCAGCGACTCCACCTTCGGCAGGAAAGCTTCCAGGAATCGGTCGTAGCAGCTCTTCTCAACCAGGATGCGCTGAACCGATATACAGCTCTGCCCGGCATAGGAGAAACCGCCGAGGGCGCAGCGGGTGGCTGCATACTCGATATCGGCATCCTTGTGCACGATGACGCCAGCATTTCCACCCAGTTCCAGCACCACCCGCTTCTTGCGCGCCCTTTGCTTCAATTCCCAGCCAACCGCCGGGCTGCCGGTGAACGTGAGCAGCTTCAGGCGATCGTCCGTGCACAGCGGCTCGGCCACGGCGGGGGAGGATGGCAGCACGTTGAGAGCACCGGCCGGAACGTCGGCCTCCTCAAACAGGCGGGCCAGCCGCAGGGCGGTGAGGGGGGTCTGGCTGGCCGGCTTGAGCACCACCGAATTGCCGGCCCCGATGGCCGGCGCAAGCTTGTGTGCCACCAGGTTCAGGGGAAAGTTGAACGGAGAGATGGCCGAGATTGGGCCCAGAGGGAATCGGCGGACGAGACCCCAGCGTCCGCGGGAGGCGGCGATTCGGTCCAGGGGCAGCCATTCTCCCTCCAGCCGCTTGATCTCTTCCGCGGCATCGGTGAAAGTCAGGACGGCACGGTCGACCTCGACCCGCGCCGTCTTCAGCGGCTTTCCGGCTTCCTGGGCGATCGACCGCGCCAGGTTCTCGCGCTCACGCTGAATTCCCCGGGCCACCCCCTCCAGAATGTCAGTACGCTCATAGGTTGCCATCTTGCGGGTCTGTTCAAAGGCCCGCACGGACGCCTGGATGGCCTGCTCCACATCCTCGCTGCTGGCCCGGTACGTTTCGCCGACCGGCTCTCCATTGAACGGGGAGCGAACCGTGAGCTTCTCCCCTCTCGTCTTCCATTCTCCATTAACCAGAAAACCCATGCTCTCCATCACGTTCCTCCGTAACCCTCCAGGATCCAGATGGCAATCCCGGTCAGGGCAATCA